>CAZZGM010000044.1:0-13053 GCA_964653955.1 uncultured Bifidobacteriaceae bacterium
GACACTGTCGGGACGCGCGCAGGTGGTGGATGCTCCGCTGGGCGACGGCCACGTCGTGATGTTTGCCATCCGTCCGTTCTGGCGGTGGCAGACGCAGGGGACGTTCTTCCTCGGGTTCAACGCGATCCTGAACTGGAACGACCTCGGCGCCGGCCGTGGCGCCGCAGGCAGCCAGACCGAACGGCGCTGACACGCGCCTCCACGCGCGGTGGTCCGTCCTGGATGCCGCGCCCGATGCTTCCGCCGCCGGTGACTGACAAACCGGCGGCGGGTCCTTCCTCATCCTTCAACGGCGATACACTGATCCGTCGGCTCCCGTCCGGGGCGCCATGACGGGAGTATCGGGAATGACCGTGAAGGAACACGCCGCCGCCGCGATCCGCCAGCAGGCCGACGCGCTGGTGGCCCTCAGCCACCGGATTCACGCCCACCCCGAACTGGGGTTCGAAGAAGTGCAGGCGGCGCGCTGGGTGGGCGACAGCCTCTCGGCCGCGCGATTCGATGTACAGGCCGGCGTCTGTAACCTGCCCACGGCGCTGACGGCGGCGTTTGGCAACGGTCCGCTGCACATTGGTATCTGCGCGGAGTACGACGCGCTGCCCGGCATTGGTCACGCATGCGGCCACAACATGATTGCGGCCAGCGCGGTGGGCGCCGCCATCGGCCTGGCGGCCGTGGCCGGCGATCTTGGCGTGGCGGTGCGCGTGCTGGGCACGCCGGCGGAGGAGGTGGGTGACGGCGGCGGCAAGATCCTGATGATGCAGGGCGGGGCCTTCGACGGCCTGCACGCCGCCATGATGGTGCATCCCGGCCCGTTCGACGTGGCCACGCCTCGCCTCATTGCCTCGTCGACCTTCGACGTGCACTACACGGGGCGCGCGGCGCACGCGGCCGCTTATCCAGAACTGGGTATCAACGCGGCCGATGCGCTGACCGTGGCGCAAACCGCCATTGGCCTGCTGCGGCAGCACATCCGCGCCACCGATCGTGTCCACGGTATCGTCACGCACGGCGGCGACGCGCCCAACATCGTGCCGGCGCATACGTCCGCGCGTTTCATGGTGCGTTCTTCCACGCTGGAAGATCTGGAGGCACTCAAGCCGCGCGTGCATTGCTGTTTCCAGGCGGGCGCCATGGCTACCGGCGCCACGCTGGACATGCGCGGTGGCAACGCGCCGTATGCCGAGGTGGTGCACGACGCCGAACTCGTGGCGCTGTACCGGCAGAACGCGGAGGCACTCGGACGCCAGTTCATGGACGAGGGGCCGGCCGTCGAACGCGCGGCGGCATCGACGGACATGGGTAACGTGTCGCGCGTCATTCCGTCCATCCATCCAATGGTGGGCATTGGCTCGTCGCCGGCCGTCAATCATCAGCCGGAGTTCGCGGCTCACTGCATCACGCCGCTGGCCGACCGGGCCCTCATCGACAGCGCCATTGCCCTCGCCTGGACGGCCATCGACATGGCGTCCGCGCAGGGGATTCGGCAGCGGCTGTCCGCATTGGCATAACCACCGGACAGCTGAAACGCCGACTTGACGGGTCGGCTTTCTGGGCACTACATTGAAAGGGCCATCTGAGAATGAGTCTCATTTTCCTCCGAGCAGACCGGCATTCATGTCATCAGCCATCGGGTACGCAGGAGTGACGACCGAGCGGGTTCACCCGCCAGGAACGTTGCCGGATGCCGGGCCCGATGCTGCCCGGGCCGCGGCCGCCGACCGCATCATCCGCGTGTACGAGCAGTCGGTGCGGCGGCGCGTACTGCTGCTGGGGGCGCTTGGCGCCGCGCTGGTGCTGACCATTGGCGTCGACCTCGTCACCGGCCCTTCGCGCATGACGATGGGTGAGGTGATGAGCGCGTTGATGTCGCTGGGCAACCTCGACGCGGCGCAGCAGGTCATCGTGTTGCACGTGCGCCTGCCGCAGGCATTGATGGCGGTGTTCGTGGGCGTGGCGCTGGCCACGGCCGGCACCGAAATGCAGACCACGCTCAACAACGCCCTCGCCAGTCCGTTCACGCTGGGCATGTCGTCCGCCGCCATCTTCGGCGCGGCACTGGCCATCGTCCTCGAAATCTCGCTGCCGGGCGTGCCGGCCCAGTGGATTGTGCCGGCCAACGCGTTCCTGTTCGCGCTGCTGTCGGTGATGCTGCTGCGCGCGGCGGCCAGCCGCGGACGCGCTGGTTCGGAAACGCTGGTGCTGTTCGGCATCGCGCTCTTCTTCACGTTCAACGCGCTGGTGGCCATCTTGCAGTTCGTGGCCACCGAGCAGGCCCTGCAGCAGCTCGTCTTCTGGACCATGGGGAGCCTCGGACGCGCGGCGTGGCCGGAGGTGCAGGTGCTGGCCGTGGTACTGGCCGTGATGGTGCCGCTGTCGTGGCGTGCGTCATGGCGGCTGACGGCGCTGCGGCTGGGCGAAGAACGGGCCCAGGCGCTGGCCATCGACGTGCGGCGGGTGCGCCTGCATTCGCTGCTGCGCGTGAGCCTGCTCACGGCCACGGCGGTGTCGTTCGTCGGCACGATTGCGTTTGTCGGCCTGGTCGGTCCGCACGTCGGCCGCATGCTGGTCGGCGAGGACCACCGCTTTCTCATTCCCGCCGCGGCGCTGAGCGGTGCGCTCATGCTGTCGGCGGCGTCGGTGGCCAGCAAGGTGGTGCTGCCGGGCGTGCTCATCCCCATTGGCCTGGTCACGGCGCTCATTGGCGTGCCGTTTTTCGTCTGGCTGATCTGGCGGCGTGGAGCCCTCGCATGACACGCGTGACGCGGCATGCCCTCGTGGTCGAGTCGCTGGCCGCCGGCTATCCCCGGCGGCAGGTGCTGCACGGCGTCACGCTGCCGGTGCTGCAACCCGGAACGGTAACGGTGCTGGTGGGGCCCAACGGCGCCGGCAAGTCGACGCTGCTGCGATCGCTGGCGCGGTTGCTGCCGGCACGTGGGGCCGTGACGCTCGGCGACGTGGATCTGCTGCACGTACCGCTGATGGTGCACGCCACCTCGGTGGCGTTCATGCCGCAGTCGCTACCGCAGGGAGTGCACCTTACCGTCTTCGAGTCGCTGCTGAGCGCGCTCAATGCCTCTTCGTCCGCGGCCGCGCTGCACGCGTCGCGTGCGAGCCAGGAGCGCGTCGTCGCCCTGCTCGAACGGGTTGGCATTCCGGACTATGCACATCGGCCGCTGGACGAACTGTCGGGCGGCGAACGTCAGCTGGCCAGCCTGGCGCTGGCGCTGGTGCGCGATCCGGCCGTGCTGCTGCTCGACGAGCCGACGAGTGCGCTCGACCTCCGGCATCAGGTGACCGTGATGTCGCTGGTACGCGAACTGGCGGACGAAGGCCGCATCGTCATTGTCGTGGCGCACGACCTCAACATGGCCGTGCGCTGGGCCGACCGTGTCGTGGTGCTGCGCGACGGTCAGGTGATTGCCAGTGGCACGCCCGCCGAGGCGTTGACGCCGGCGGTGCTGGCACAGGCTTATGGCGTGGTGGCACGCGTGGAACACTGCTCGCGCGGGTTTGCGCACGTGCTGGTGGATGGACTCGTGGGTGAACCGGAGGAGGAGCCGTGCGCGGCGATCCGGTAATCATCGACGGTGCCGTGTCGACGGTGCTCACGTCGTCGGCCGGGCGGCGCTTCCGTGTGATGGTGTCGATTCCGGCGTCGCCGGCGCCTCCGGAGGGGTTTCCGGTCGTGACGGTACTCGACGCCGACCGCGTGTTCGGCACCATGGTGGAATCCATCCGCATGCGCGCCCGTCGTCCCGACGCCACCGGGGTCGGACCGGCCGTGGTGGTGGGCGTGACGCCCGTGGACGAAGGCGATATGCGGGCTCGGCGCACGTTCGATTTCACACCCGAGCCGGCCGTTGCCGGACCGCCCGCCGAAATTGGCGGCGGGAGTGCCACCGGCGGCGCGCCGTCACTGCTGCGGTTCCTCGAAGATGAACTGGCTCCGTGGATTGCCGGAGAAGCGCCCGTGAACCCCGAGTACCGGGTGCTGTTCGGCCACTCGCTCGGCGCCTACTTCGTGCTGTGGTCGCTGGTGAACGGCGCACGGTTCACGACCTACGTCGCGGCCAGTCCATCCATCTGGTGGAGTCCGACGACACTGCACGCGCCGGTGGCGCGCGGGTTGTCGTGCCCGCCCTCGACGCGCGTGATGGTGACGGTTGGCGAGTACGAACAGACGCGCGCGCCGTGGCAGCCGGGTGGTGAGCGGACAGACGATGCGTTGAAGAGGCGTGAGGAGCGGCGCATGGTCGACCACGCCCGCGAGTTCGCGCACGCGCTGTCGGATGTCATGCCCGGCGTGGTCGATTTTCACGAGTTTGCGGGTGAGGACCACGCTTCGGTCGTGGTGCTCACGGTGGCGCGCTGCCTCCGGTTTGCGCTGCCACCCGCCGCGGCCCTGGCCGCCCGCTCCCTGTCGCAGGTATCCCGATGATGCGTGTCGTTGTCGTTGCAATGCTTTTTGTGCTTCATGCGGTGCCGGCCCTGGCCGCCGCCGCCGTGACCGTCACCGACCTGCGCGGTCGCAGCGTGACGCTGCCGTCGACCGCGCGCCGCGTGCTGATTGATGACAGCCGCTTCCTGGTGGCGCTGGCGCTCATCCACCCGCAGCCCGAGACGCTGATTGCGGCATGGGCGCACGACAGCAACCGGATCGGCGAAGAGATGTACGCGCGGTTCAAGGCGCGGCATCCGGCGCTGGCCACGACGCCGCGCGTGGCAAGTTCGGCGGGCACGTTCTCGCTGGAGCAGGTACTGGACGTGCGCCCGGACGTGGCGGTGTTTTCGCTGGGGCGCGGTCCGTCGGACGCGCAGTTGCGCCTCATCGAAGCCGCCGGCATCCCCGCCGTGTTCATCGACTTTTTCGTGCGGCCGTTCGAGAACCAGGAACGCAGTCTGGCGGTGCTGGGCGCGCTCGTCGGCCGTGAGGTCCAGGCGAAGGCGTTCAGCGACTTCCGCCGCGAGCGGCTGGACCGCATTGCATCGCGCGTGGCCAGGGCCGCGGGGCCGCGCCCGCGTGTGTTCATGGAGATGCACGCCGGCATGTCGCCGGAGTGCTGCAACTCACCCGGCAAGGGCAATGTCGGCGACTACGTCACGTTCGTCGGCGGCCACAACATTGGCGCCGATGTGCTGCCCGGTGCCACAGGCCGGCTCAACGTCGAGTACGTCATTGGCCAGCAGCCGGTGGTGTACATCGCCACGGGCGGGCCGCACCTCGAGAAGCCCGGCGGCCTGGTGATGGGCCCCTATCCGCCGGAGCGCGTGCGGAAGGCACTGGCGGCCATGGCCGGGCGTCCCGTGCTGGCGCAACTGCCGGCCGTGAAGAACGGCCGTGTGTACGGGCTGTCGCATCAGTTGCTCAACTCCCCGCTGGACCTGCTGGCCGTCGAGGCCCTGGCCCGGTGGATTCGCCCCGAGCTGTTTGGCGATCTCGATCCGTCGAACACGCTTGCCACGCTCAACCAGCGTTTCCTTGCCGTGCCGGTGGATGGCATCCACTGGACCGGTCTCAAGTAGTAGAGCCGCAGCGTCATTCAGAACCACAGCGCATTTGTCCTCAGGAGAACTGTTATGTCCCGTTTCAATTCGAGTCGTGGCGCGCGTGCCCTTGCAACGACCCTGGCCGTCGTGTTGACGGCCGCAACCGCGGCCGTGTGGGCCGAACCGTCCGTGAGCAAGACCGCCAAGGTGGCGCCGGGCGTCTACGAGGTGGCGGTCAGCCCGAGCACCGGCATCGTCTACGTGGCCAGCGTGGGCGGCGGGCCGGAAAAGGCCGAAGCGCGTATCGTTGGTCTCGATCCGGTCACGCTCGAGGTGAAGCAAACCATCGCGGTTCCCGATTCGCCCGCCTACGGCCTCGGGCTGAACGACCGGACGCAGACCCTCTACACGAGCAACACGCGCAACGGCACGGTCTCGGCCATCGACCTGAAGACGTCGAAGGTGGTGGCCACCATCAACGAGCCCGACAACCCGAAAGCGCATCTCTTCCGCGTGCTCGTGGACGAGGTGAACAACATGGTCTACGTGTCGCTCACCGAAGGCAAAATCTGGGTGATTGACGGCGCCACGAACAAGCTGTCGCACATCCTGGAAGGCGCCGGCAAGACGACGATTGGCCTGGCGATCGACCCCGAGCGGAAGCGGCTGTATGCGGCCAACCGTGGGTCGAACGATGTCGCCGTGTACGACCTGGACAGCCGTCAGGTGGTGGCGCGCATTTCCACGGGCGGCGAAGGTTCGTCGATGCTGGCGCTGGACGGCCGGGGCCGCCGGCTGTTCGTCACCAACCAGCAGTCCAACGACATCTCGGTGCTGGACCTCGACAAGCAGACGCTCATCAAGACCATCAAGACCGACACGCAGGCGCTGGGCCTCGGCTACAACCAGGCCACCAACCAGGTGTACGTGGCCAATCGCCAGGGCGGCAACGTGACCATCATCGACGCGGACAAGCTCGAGGTGATGGCGACCCTTACTGCCGGTTCGCTGCCGAACACCGTGGCCATCGACTCGAAGAGCAACCGCGTGTATGTCACCAGCAAGGCCAAGACCGGCCCGCGTGGCGCGCCGCCGGTGGACGATCCCAACGGCGACACGCTGACGCTGATCGTGCCGTAAGCTATCTGCAGCGATGACCCCCACGGTTCAGATCTGGCCCGAGGAGCTGGCTGCCCACTATCGCCGTCAGGGTTACTGGACGGGCGAGACGTTTGGCCGCTGGCTCGGGGAGCGCGCCGGGGCGCATCCCGATCGGGTCGCGATACTGGCCGGAAGCACGCGCTGGACGTACGCGGAGCTCGACGCCCGCGCCAATCGGATGGCTGCCGGGTTCCTGGCCCATGGGCTGGAACCCGGCGACCGTGTGATCGTTCAGCTGCCCAACGTTCCGGAGTTTTTCCCGATTGTGTTTGGCGCGTTCCGAGCCGGCATCCTGCCGGTGTTCGCGCTGCCGGCGCATCGGCGCACGGAAATCAGTCACTTCGCGCGCGTCGCCGAAGCGGCGGCCTACATTGCTCCTGCGCGGCATGCCGGGTTCGACTACCGTCAACTGGCCGCTGACGTGCGGCAGGACGTTCCCGGTGTTCGCCATGTCTGGATGCTCGGCGACCCGGGCCCGTTCGGATCGCTGGACGATCTGGCGGCGACGCCTCCACGGACACTCGAGGATCGCCGTCCGTCTGACGTGGCGTTCCTTCAGATGTCGGGTGGCAGCACCGGGCTCTCCAAGTTGATTCCGCGCACGCACGACGACTACATCTACTCGTTTCGCCGCAGCGCCGAAATCTGCCAGCTCGGTCCTTCCAGCGTCTACCTGGCCGTGCTGCCCATCGCGCACAACTTTCCCATGAGCTCTCCCGGCACCTTCGGCACGTTGTACGCCGGAGGCACGGTGGCGCTGAGCGCGCTGCCCAGCCCGGACGAAGCGTTTGCCGCCATCGAGCAGACCAGGGCCACCATCACGGCGGTCGTGCCGCCGCTGGCGCTGGCCTGGCTCGAGGCCGTGAAGACCACGACGCGTGATTTGTCGAGTCTGCAGGTGTTGCAGGTGGGCGGTGCCAAGCTGGCCCCCGAAGTAGCCCGCCGCATCGAGCCGGCGCTTGGCGTTCGTCTGCAGCAGGTGTTTGGCATGGCCGAAGGACTGGTGAACTACACCGAGCTCGACGCTCCTGAGGACGTCCGGATGACCACACAGGGACGCCCCATGTGTCCGGACGACGAGGTGCGGATCGTCGACGATGAGGGACGGCCTGTACCGGACGGTATGCCCGGACATCTCCAGACGCGCGGGCCGTACACCATCCGTGCGTATCACAACGACGCGGCCGCCAACGCACGTTCGTTTACAGACGACGGATTTTATCGCACCGGCGACATCGTGTCGCGCGATGCGCGCGGCTACCTCACCGTGCTGGGGCGCGCCACGGATCACATCAACCGCGGCGGCGAAAAGATTTCGGCGGAAGAAGTCGAGGATCACCTGCTGGCGCACCCCGCCGTGCTCGATGCCGTTGTCATCGGCATGCCGGACACGTTTCTGGGCGAGCGCACGTTTGCCTTCGTCATTCCGCGTGGTGACGCGCCGACGGCGCCGGCATTGAAAGCCTGGATTCGCGGCCGCGGTCTCGCGGCGTTCAAGGTGCCCGACCAGGTGGTGTTCGTGGACACGTTTCCGTCGACCGGTGTCGGCAAGGTGTCGCGCAAGGAGCTTCGACAGATGCTGCGCGAGACGGCCGGTCAGCCGGCCGGGAAGGGCTGACCGTGGGCCTGCCGCCCTTCGAACCGTATACGCTGCCGACGGCGGCTGAAGTGCCGGCGCCGGTCGTGACGCGGCGTCCGTCGCCATCGCGTTGTGCGCTTCTGATTCACGACATGCAGGGCTATTTCGTCCGCGCGTTCGGGCCTCACCAGTCGCCCATCCAGGACGCCATTGCCAACATCGCGGCCATCCGGTTGTGCTGTGACGCCCTGGACATCCCGGTGTTCTATACGGCGCAGCCCGGCAACCAGGATCCGCGCGAACGCGGCCTTCAGGCGGCGTTCTGGGGACCGGGCATGAGCGCGGCGCCGGAGGATCAGCACGTGATTGCGCCGCTGGCCCCGAAGCCGCAGCACACCATCATCACCAAGTGGCGCTACAGCGCACTGCGCCGCTCAGATTTCGAGGCGCAGTTGCACGCGGCCAGCCGCGATCAGTTGATCGTGACCGGCGTGTTTGCCCACATCGGCTGCCTGCTGACCAGCGCCGATGCGTTCATGTGTGACATCGAACCGTTTTTCGTGGCCGACGCGGTTGCGGATTTTTCGCGCGCGATGCACGACCGGGCCGTGGAGTACACGGCCGGCCGGTGTGCCGTGCCCGTGACCACCGCCGGCCTCATTCACGACCTGCAGAACCTGCTATGAGCGCACTTCCTACTCTCGAAGACATGCGGCGGGACGTGGCCCGGCTGCTCGAACTCGATCCGTCCGCGATTGGTGACGAGGACAACCTCATCGACCTCGGGCTCGATTCGATGCGGCTGATGCAACTGGCCACCGCCTGGCGTGGCGCCGGCGCGTCGGTCGACTTCGGCATGCTGGCCGAACGTCCGGAACTGTCGTACTGGCACACGCTGCTGACATCACCCGCGGACCCGAACGTATGACCACGCGCACGGCAGGGGGCGACGCGGGCACCGAGACGACCGGTGCGGCAGCGCGGCCCCTTACCGAGGCACAGGCCGGCCTGTGGTTTGCCCAGCGCCTCGACCCGCGGAACCCCGTCTTCAACACCGGGCAGTACGTCGCCATCGATGGTCCACTCGACGTCGAGCTCTTCCGCGACGCCGTGGACGCGGCGACGAAAGAAGCCGACGTGCTGGCCGTTCGCCTGGATGAGGAGGATGGCGAGCCGCGCCAGATCGTGGACGAGACGCGGCGTGCCTGGCTCGAGGTGGTCGACTGCCGGCGGGACGAACGTCCACGTGATGCGGCGCTTGCCGCCATCAATCAGGACCTGAGCACGCCGCTCGACCTTGCGACAGACCGCCTCGTTGCTCACCGGCTCTACATCGTCGGCAACGACTCGTATCTGTGGTACCTGCGCGTGCACCACGTGCTGATTGACGGCTACGGCACGAGCCTGCTGACCGATCGGATTGCCGATCTCTACTCGTCACGCGTGCGCGGTGCGGCGCCTGTCACAGGGACGCTGGGATCGTTGGCGGCACTCGTGGAAGCAGACGAGCGGTATCGCGCGGCGGCGGCACGGCCGGCGGATCGCGACTTCTGGCGTGCGTATCTGGCCGAGGCTCCCGCGGCAACGAGTCTGGTGCCGGCGGCCGCAATGACGAGCCGGCGCTATCTGCAGCGTGCCATTGCCCTGCCGCCGCACGTCGGTCCGATTCTCGGGCGCCTGGCGGACGAAACAAAAACGCCGTGGCCGGACGTGCTCACCGCGCTCGTGGCGGCCTACGTCGCGCGCCATGCGGGAGGTGCCGAGGCCACGCTGGGCATTACGTCGATGGGACGTCTGGGCAGCCCCGCCGCGCGCGTGCCCGGGATGGTGATGAACGTGCTGCCCGTGCGCATTGCCATCGACGAGGAACAGCCGCTCGTCGACTGGCTGGCGCGTGCTGGTGCTGCGTGCCGGGAGGCGCGGCGGCATGGACGCTATCGTGGCGAGCAGATTCGCCGCGACCTCAACCTGCTGGGCGGCGACCGCCGCCTGCATGGTCCCATCGTCAACGTGCTGCCCTTCGAGCAGGCCCCCGCGCTGGAGGGTGTGCGCTCCAGCCTGCACGTGCTGGCCACGGGTCCGGTGGACGACTTCACGGTGACGTGGCGCGGCGATGCGCGGCTGGACGAGATGCGCGCGGAAATCGATGTGAATCCGGCGCTCTATTCGCAGGCGGACCTCGACGCGCACGCGGAACGACTGGTGGCGTTCATCACGAAAGCGGCTGATGCGGCCCGCCTGGCCGACGTGCCGACCGTGACCGATGCCGAAGCACACCAGATTCTTGGTGTCTTCAACGATACGGCGCATCCGGTGGAAGACACCACGCTCGACGCGCTGATCCGCCGGACGGCCGCGCGTCTGGCCGATGCCCCGGCGCTGTCGATGGGCGACCGCGTGCTGTCGTTCCAGGCCTTCGAGCAGATGGTGGCCGAACTGGCCGGCGGCCTGCGCAGTGCCGGCGTGGTACGCGGCGACATCGTGGCCGTGGCAGTGCCACGTTCCATCGAGATGGTGGTGGCGCTGCACGCCATCGTACGGCTGGGGGCAGCCTATCTGCCGTTGGATCTCGATTCGCCAGCGGCGCGCGTGGCTCGAATCGTGACGTCCGCACGTCCGCGCGTGGTGCTGACCGCACCCGGCACCGAATCGCTACTGCCCGAGGACGCGCCGGTCGTGGCGCTGGCTGACGCGCTCACCGGTCCGGCCGTGGACGAGTCGGTTCCGGGACCCGAACCGGGCGATGCGGCATACGTCATCTACACCTCCGGCTCCACCGGTGATCCAAAAGGCGTCGTCATCGAGCACCGCGCCATCGTCAATCGGCTGGAGTGGATGCGGGAGGAATACCAGGTAGGACCGGGCGACCGGATTCTGCAGAAGACGCCCTCGACCTTCGACGTGTCGGTATGGGAGTTTTTCCTCACGTTCCTCTCCGGAGCTACGCTCGTTGTCGCGCCGCCGGGTGTGCACAAGGATCCGCAGGCACTGGCTGCGCTGATGGTGGACGAGCACATCACCATGGCGCACTTCGTCCCGTCGATGATGGCCGAGTGGCTGGCCGAACCACTGGCGGCGCGCGGTTCGCTGCGCGCCATCATCTGCAGCGGAGAGGCGCTGCCGTCGGCGCTGCGTGATCGGTTCCACGAACGGATTGGCGGTGACCTGCACAATCTCTATGGCCCGACCGAAGCCGCCGTGGACGTGACGGCCTGGGCAGCGGATGCCAACGATCGATCCGAACCGGTGCCCATCGGGCGGCCGGTGTGGAACACGAAGCTCTATGTCGTGGACGATCGTAATCGTCTGCTGCCACCGGGCGTGCCCGGGCATCTGTGCCTGGCCGGCATCCAGTTGGCGCGTGAGTATCTGGGACGCCCTGACCTGACCGCCGATCGGTTCGTGCCCGATCCGTTTGGAGCGCCGGGCGAGCGGATGTACCGCACGGGCGATGTCGCCCGCTGGCGTACGGACGGCGCGATGGAGTTTCTCGGCCGCTCCGATCATCAGGTGAAGATTCGCGGCCAGCGGATCGAGCTTGGCGAAATCGAGCACGTGTTGTCGGGCGCGGACGAAGTGGCGCGCGTGGTGGTGCTGGCGCGCGAGGATCGTCCTGGCGATCAGCGGCTCGTGGCCTATGTCGAACGTGCGCCGGGCAGCGACATCGACGAGGCTCGTCTTCGGCGGCATGCGTCCGCGGGGTTGACCGAAGCCATGGTGCCCTCCGTGTTCGTGTTCGTGGACACCTGGCCGACCACCACCAACGGCAAGCTGGATCGCGGACGCTTGCCGGCTCCCGCTGCCTCGTCCGTCCGCTGGCGTGCGCCGGAGACCGACGCTGAACGTGCGGTGGTGGCCGAAGTGGCCGCGCTGCTCGATCTGGACGAGCAGGACGTGGATGCGGATGCCGATTTTTTCGCACTCGGCGGCCATTCACTGCTGGCGGCTCGGCTCGTGCGCCGTTTGCGCGAGGAGTGGGGCGCGGAGGTCGGACTCGGATCGGTGTTCGAACACCAGACGCTGAGCGCGCTGGCGGCACATCTGGATCGCCTGCGATCGCGCGCGAGCGGGGACACGACGGCCGATCTTTCCGAACTGATGGTGCTGCGTGCGGCACCGCCGCTTGTGCCGGCGCTGACGTGCGTACATCCGGCGGGCGGCCTGGCGTGGTGTTATCACACGCTGGCGCGCATGCTCGAAGCCGGCCGGCCCGTGTATGGTCTTCAGGCGCGAGGACTGCGGGCCGATCAGCCGCTGCCGGCCACGCTGGACGAACTGGCGCAGGACTACGCGAACCAGTTGCGCGCCGTGCAGCCATCGGGACCGTATCACCTGCTCGGCTGGTCCATTGGCGGCATCATCGCGCAGGCCATGGCCGTGGCACTCGAAGCGCAGGGCGAAACCGTGGCCGTGCTGGCCATGCTCGATGCGTACCCGAGCGATCGCTGGCGGGGGCTGACCGATCCCGACGAGGCCGCCACGCTGCGTGCGGTCCTGCTGATGGCGGGTGAGCGGCCCGAGTCCATGCCGCCGCCGCTGACACGCGAACGCGTCGTGGAACGGCTGCGTGCCGGCCAGCATCCGCTGGGCGCACTATCGGATCAGGAACTGTCGGGTGTGCTGCGGGTCGTGGCGCACAACAACCGCCTCGTCCGGCGCCACGAGCACACGCCGTGCGCGGCACCGCTGCTTCACATCCGCGCCGATCTCGAACACACAGACGAGGGAGTAGATGCAGAGGAGTGGCGGCCGTATGTGGGCCGTATCGACGCCAGGCACGTGGCGTCGCTCCATGCGCACATGACCGGACCCGAGGTGTCGCG
>CAZZGM010000045.1:0-4516 GCA_964653955.1 uncultured Bifidobacteriaceae bacterium
AGAAAGCGCGGCTCGGCGCGGGCGCCAAGGCCAACCACCTGTCGTACCTCGGCGACGCCACCATTGGCGACGGCGCCAACATCGGGGCAGGCACCATCACCTGCAACTACGATGGCGACGCGAAACACCAGACCACCATTGGTGCGGGGGCGTTCGTCGGCAGCAACTCCACACTCGTCGCGCCAGTCACCATCGGCGACCACGCCTACGTTGGCGCGGGTTCGGCTATTACCGGCGACGTGCCCGGTGAAGCTCTCGCCATCGCACGCAGCCGCCAGGACAACAAGCCTGGCTGGGTGGCACGGCGCCGCGCTTCGAAATCGCAGTCCTGATCCCCATGTGCGGCATCATCGGTTATATCGGGCCACGGCCCGTCGTCCCCATCATCCTTGACGGCCTCAAGCGCCTTGAATATCGCGGCTACGACTCTGCCGGATTGGCAGTCGTCGATCACGGCCGCATGGACGTCCGGCGCAGCGCCGGCAAGCTGGCGAACCTGGAACAGGTGCTGGTCACCAGTCCTGTCGACGGGCAGTACGGACTGGGTCACACGCGCTGGGCCACGCACGGCCGGCCCACCGAAGAAAACGCCCACCCGCACCGCGATGGCACCGGCCGCATCGTGGTGGTGCACAACGGCATCATCGAGAACTACCTCGACCTGAAGCGCGAGCTCCGTGCGCGCGGCCACGAGTTCCGCTCGGAAACCGACACCGAAGTCGTCGCGCACTTGGTTCAGGACGAGTGGCAAGACGATGGGTTGGAGGCAGCGGTACTGAGGGCCATGGCCCGCATGCGTGGGCTGTTTGCGCTGGTACTGCTGTCGGCCGACGATCCGGAAAAGCTCGTGGCCGTCCGCAACGGCCCGCCCATTGTCGTTGGCCTCGGCGACGATGAGTTTTTCGTGGCCAGCGACGTGCCAGCCATTCTCGCGCACACCCGGAACGTCGTGTTCATGGACGACCGCGAGATGGTGGTGGTCGATCGTCAAGGCGCACGGTTCTTCTCGCTCGACGGCACCGCGCGCGAGCACACGCCAACACGGGTCACGTGGGATCCCGTGATGGCCGAGAAGGCCGGCTTCAAACATTTCATGCTGAAGGAAATCGTCGAGCAGCCACATGCGCTGCGCGAGACCGTGCTGGGCCGTGTCTCCGTGGATTCGGCACGCACGTTCCTCGACGAGATGCGCCTGTCGGACGAAGACCTGAAAGGTGTCGACCGTCTCGTCATGCTGGCGTGCGGCACGTCGTGGCATGCCGCACTCGTCGGCAAATTCATGATCGAACGGCTCGCACGGGTTCCGGTGGAGGTGGACTACGGTTCCGAGTTCCGGTACCGCAACCCGCTCGTCGACACACAAACGCTGGCCGTCGCCATCACGCAGTCCGGAGAAACCGCCGACACACTGGCCGCGCTCCGCGAAGCCAAAGGCAAGGGCGCTCGCAGTCTCGCCATCTGCAACGTCGTCGGCAGCATGGCCACGCGCGAGGCCGAAGGCACCATCTATACGCATGCCGGCCCGGAAATTGGCGTGGCGTCCACGAAAGCCTTCACGACACAACTCGTGGCGTTGTATCTGCTGGCGCTCAGGCTGGCGGAGGTGCGCGGCACGTTGTCCGAGGCCGATCGCCGCACCGCTATCGAAGCACTCATGCAGTTGCCGCAAATCGTGGAGCGCACGCTTCAGGCGTCACGCGTCACCGAAGACATTGCGGCGCGCTTCTACAACCGGCACGACTTCCTCTACCTCGGGCGTGGCATCAACTATCCCATTGCGCTCGAGGGCGCCCTCAAGCTCAAGGAAATTTCCTACATCCACGCCGAGGGCTATCCGGCGGGCGAGATGAAACACGGCCCCATTGCCCTGATTGACGAGGCCATGCCGGTCGTGGCGCTGGCGCCGAACGATGCGGTGTTCGAGAAGATGATTGGCAACATCCAGGAGGCCAAGGCCCGTGGCGGCTCCGTCATTGCCGTCACCACCGAGGGCCACGATGCGCTGGCTGATGTGCTCGATGGCAATAACGACTCCTTGATTGCACTTCCTGCCACCACGCCACTGTTGACGCCGGTGCTCCTGACAATCCCATTGCAGCTTCTCGCGTATCACATTGCCGTCAGGCGCGGCTGCGACGTCGATCAACCACGCAATCTGGCAAAGAGCGTCACGGTAGAATAGGGAGGTTGGACCTCCTCGCTTCCCTCAATACCGAACAGCAGCAAGCCGTCCGGCACTCCGAAGGACCGCTGCTCATCCTTGCCGGCGCCGGATCTGGGAAGACGCGTGTCATCGCGCACCGGATTGCCTACCTCATCTCCGAGAAGGTGGCGCACCCGGACGAAATTCTGGCCGTCACCTTCACCAACAAGGCCGCGGCGGAAATGCGCGAGCGCGTCGAGGCGCTGCTGGACATCGACTGCCGGTCGATGTGGATTGCCACCTTTCACGCCCTCTGCGCACGGCTGTTGCGCCGCGAAGCCCCGCACATTGGTCTGAGCCGCGATTTCACCATTTACGATTCGGCCGATCAGCAGGCCGTGGTGAAACAACTCGTCAAGGAATACGGCCTGGACGATTCGGTCTATCAGGCGCGAATGGTGCTTGGCCGCATCAGCCATGCGAAGAACCGCATGGAAGGTCCCGACTCTTTCGACAACACCTGGAACCATCGCGATCGCGAGATTGGCCGTCTGTACGCGGGCTATCTGAAGGCCCTCACCGATGCCAGCGCCGTGGACTTCGACGATCTGCTGCTGAAGGTGGTTGAGCTGTTCGATCGTGTCCCCGCCGTACGGGAACGTTACGCGCGGCGCTTCCGCTTTGCCATGGTGGACGAGTACCAGGATACGAATCGCCCGCAGTATCTGCTGGTAAAACAGCTTGCCGGCCTTCACCGCAACCTGTGCGTGGTCGGTGATCCGGACCAGTCCATCTACAAATGGCGCGGTGCGGACCTCAAGAACATCCTCGACTTCGAGCAGGACTTTCCCGAGGCCATGGTCGTCCGGCTCGAGCGCAACTACCGCTCCACGCAGGTCATCCTCGATGCGGCGTCGGCCGTGATTGCCAACAACCGCAATCGCCGGGAAAAGGCGCTGTGGACCGACCGCAAGGGCGGCACCAAAATCACCTGCTTCCGCGGCAGCGACGAGCTGGAAGAAGCCGAGTTCATCACCCGCATCGCGCGCAGCTCCATCGAAGACGACGCCAACCAGGCGATGGCAGTGTTGTACCGGACCAACGCCCAGTCACGTTCCGTGGAAGACGCTCTGCGCGCCGCCGGCATCTCCTATCGCATTCTCGGAGGCGTCGGGTTCTACGAGCGCAGGGAAATCAAGGACGCGCTCGGCTACCTCAAGCTCATTCTCAACCCGCACGACGACGTGGCGCTGCGGCGGGTCATCAACACGCCACCGCGCGGCATCGGCAAGGGTGTGCTGGACGCCCTCGATCAGGTGGATCCCAGCCGGATCGACAGCGACCTGCCGCCGCTGCTGGCCGGGCTGCAGCCGACGGTGGTGTCCAACTCGCTCTGGTCGCGGCTGGTGGCCGCCGTGGATGGCCGGATGGTCACACCCCGACAGGTGGCATCGCTGGCCGCGTTCCGCGATCTCATCACCTCGCTGGCCGATACCGCACGGCGCGAAACCGTCGCCATCACGCTCGGCAAGGCGCTCGACCAATCCGGCTACATTCGTGATTTGCGCGAGGATCGAAGCGAGGAGTCGGAAGCCCGCATCGAAAACCTGATGGAGCTCGTGTCCGCGGCACGCGAATACGAAGCGCGTGAGGTGGATACGTCGCTGGCCGGGTTCGTCGATCGGTTGTCGCTGCTCTCGGACGTCGACAAGGAACAAGGCGGCAACGACGCGCGTGTGCTGATGATGACCATCCACTCGGCCAAGGGTCTCGAGTTCCCGGTGGTGGTGCTGGCCGGCCTGGAAGAAGGCCTCTTTCCGCATTCCCGTTCGCGTGAAGACGATGCGGAGCTCGAAGAGGAACGCCGGCTGTGTTATGTGGGGATCACGCGGGCGCGCAAGCGTCTGGTGCTGACGAGTGCCGCACGCCGGCGGGTGTTTGGCGAATACCAGGCCACCGAACCGTCCCGGTTCATCGACGAAATTCCCGCGGACCTCGTCGAGCAGGAGGTGTCCTACAGCAGTGTCTACCGTCAACCGCGGGGCGGCGGCTGGGAACACCGCGTCAACCCTTACGCCCGGCCACCGCGCCGGCCCGACCGCGTGCGCGAAGAGCAGGCGTTTCGTTACGAAGACGAAGACCAGTCGTCGGCATCCGGACTGCGGCCCGGGGTGCGCGTCAAACACGGACAGTTTGGCGTGGGCACCGTGGTGAGCGTGGAGGATCTCGGCGATGACCAGAAGCTGGTGGTGCGATTTTCGTCGGTGGGGCAGAAGACGCTGCGGGCGAACTTCGCGAAGCTGGAGCGGGCCTGACGGCGGCCCGCCCCGTTCAAGACATCAGTCTCTCACCAACTCTGCAGCTGCGCGTGTG
>CAZZGM010000045.1:4526-10216 GCA_964653955.1 uncultured Bifidobacteriaceae bacterium
CCACGTCGATCGGCTTCACCGGGAGCTTCATCAACTCCCGACGCGCGTATATCGTGCGCGGGGGCGGCTGCTCGAATGACGGCGCCCGGCAAGCCGAGGGCGCCGGGCCATCAGAGTCCGGTAATCCTCGTGATGATCCACTTGCCGTCGCGAGCGTTGCCGGCCTGCGTGCCGACCGCCTTCGACATGGTCACCACCAGATCCTTTTCGGACACTTCATCCAGCGGGCTCTTGAACTGCGCCGCAATGGCGACGTCCTTGCTGACCATCTCGCCCTGGAACGTGTTGATGTCGAAGGCCGGCTGACCTGGTTGGCTGAGCGACGCTTCCACCGGAGCGGTGGCCGTGGTAATGGCCGTACGCGTGGTGGTGAGGTTCTTCACGTACATCGCGGTGTCGGCGCGCCATTTGTCCCAGATGGGCTTGACGGCTTCCTGTTCGCGCGTGAGCTTGGCGGTGGGGTCGTTCTCGATTTTCAGGATTTCTTCGATGACCTTGAGATTGGCATCGGAGTAGACCTTCTTCTCACGCTGGAAGGTGGCTTCGTCCTCGCGGGCCTTCGCGGCCGCGTCGATGAGAGGCTGAAAGTTGATGGGCTCGCGCCGCTCGGGGCTCACCGACGTAATTTTGAACGACTCCACGGAGCCCTGATTGCGCGGGTCCAGCGTGACTGTCGACATCAGGGCCGCCGTGGTGTTGTCCCGGCCGCGGGCTGCCCGGAAAAACTGCGTCAGCATCTGCTGCTCCGGCGGTCGCGAGCACGCGACTTCGAGCATGGCCACGGGAACGAGCAGGACAAGAGCCTTCACGACTGCGGGAACGGTGGGCCTGGACATCGAACTCCTCCGTGATTCGTGATTCGGTGTGCTGCTGCGCATTCTACGACTCTTCCGGACCTGGCTCCTCATCCGTTACCGGGAGGTCTTCGGCCGGCGTCGCCGGCGCGGCGGGATCCGCGGGATCCACCGGCAGGGGAGAAGGAGCCTCCTCCTGTGGTGCGGCAGCGTCTTCTTCTGCGCGTGGCACGAGCGCAATGGACACCACGCGATCGTTGCCTTCCAGCACCATGACGCGCACGCCCTGCGTGGCGCGGCCGGCCGTGCGGATATCGCGCGCGGGTGTCCGGAGAATCTTGCCCTGCTCCGAAATCACCATCAACTCCTCGTCGTCCTGCACCTGCGCGATGTTGACGACGGGGCCGTTTTTCTCGGTGATCTCGACGTTCTTCACGCCAAGACCGCCGCGGCTGGTGACGCGGTATTCGCCCAGTTCCGTCTGTTTGGCGTAGCCACGTTCCGTGATGGTGAGCAGCCGGCCGCCAGGCTTGGCCACCTGCATGGCCACCACCTCGTCGCCGTTTCTGAGCTGGATGCCGCGAACGCCGTAGGCCGTGCGGCCCATTGGGCGCACTTCCTGTTCGGGGAAGCGGATGGCCTTGCCGTCGCGCGTGCCAATGAACACTTCGCTCGACCCATCTGACAACTGCACGGCCATGACCGCGTCGCTGTCTTCCACGCCCATGGCAATGATGCCACCCGCGCGCGGATTGCTGTAAGCCGTGAGCTCGGTCTTCTTGATGGTGCCGAGGCGCGTACCCATGACGATGTAGCGGCCGGCTTCGAAGTCGCGGACCGCCAGCATGTCGGCAATCTTTTCGCCAGCGGTCATCTGGACGAGATTGGCGATGGACTTGCCGCGGCCGTCCGGCCCCACATCGGGAATTTCGTGCACCTTCAGCCAGTAGGCGCGTCCGCGGTCGGAGAACACCATCAGGTACGAGTGCGTGGAGGCCACGAACAAGTGGTTCACCACGTCCTCTTCGCGCGTGCGCATGCCGATACGGCCGCGGCCGCCGCGGCGCTGGGCGCGGTAGGTGCTGATGGGGGTGCGCTTGATGTAGCCGGTATCGGTAACGGTGACGGCGACGTCCTCGTCGACGATGAGGTCCTCGATGCTGAAGTCGCCTTCTTCGTCGAGAATCTCGGTGCGGCGCTCATCCGAAAACTTCGTCTGCACAGCGCGCAGTTCGTCCACGACAATCTGCAGCAGCAGGTGCTGGTTACCGAGGATGGCGCGGAGCCGCTCGATGATCTTCATCAACTCGGCCAGCTCGTCGAGAATCTTCTGCCGCTCGAGGCCGGTCAGCCGCTGCAGCTGCATGTCGAGGATGGCCTGCGCCTGGATTTCGGTGAGCCCGAACTGCGTGACCAGGCCGACCCTGGCTTCCGCCGGGTTCTTCGATCCGCGAATCAGCGCAATGACGGCGTCGAGGTGATCCAGCGCAATCCGCAGGCCTTCCAGGATGTGTGCGCGGGCTTCGGCCTTGCGGAGCTCGAACTCGGTGCGGCGCCGGACCACGTCACGGCGGAACTCGATGAAGTGCTCGAGGATGTCGAGCAGCGACAGCACGCGCGGCCGGCCGCCCACGATGGCCAGCAGGATGATGCCGAACGTCTGCTGAAGCTGTGTGTGCTTGTAGAGGTTGTTGAGGATGACCTCGCCCACTTCACCGCGCTTCAGCTCGATGACCACACGAAGGCCATCGCGGTCCGACTCGTCGCGGATGTCCGAGATGCCTTCGAGCACCTTGTCGCGCACCAGGTCCGCCATGCGCTCGAGCAGGTTCTTCTTGTTGACCTGGTAGGGGATTTCCGTGACGACAATCTGCGTGCGGTCACCCTTTTTCGTCTGTTCGATTTCGGCGCGCGCCCGCACCTGGATGCCGCCCCGGCCGGTTACGTAAGCCTCGTGCACGCCACGACGGCCGACAATGAGTCCACCGGTCGGGAAGTCGGGCCCCGGAATGATGCGCAGCAGTTCGCGCAGCTTCTGCTCGCGCGTCAGCCGCGGTTCATCGTCCGGCGCCATCAGGTTCTTCTCGATGATCCAGACGGCCGCGTCGATGACCTCCCGCATGTTGTGCGGCGGGACGTTGGTGGCCATGCCCACGGCAATACCCGTGGAACCGTTGACCAGCAGGTTCGGATAAGCCGTCGGGAAGACGACCGGTTCCTCCGTGGTCTCGTCGAAGTTCGGGACGAAGTCCACGGTGTCCTTGTCGAGGTCCTCCATCATGGCCTCGGCCAGGGCCTCGAGCCGCGCTTCGGTATAGCGGTAGGCCGCGGGTGGATCGCCGTCCACCGACCCGAAGTTGCCCTGGCCGTCGACCAGGGTGTTGCGCATGTTGAAGTCCTGCGCCAGGCGCACCAGCGTGTCGTAAGCCGGCGCGTCGCCGTGCGGGTGGTAGTTGCCGATGACCTCGCCCACGATCTTCGCGCACTTGCGATAGGCGCGGTTGCTGGCCAGCCCCATCTGGCGCATCGCGAACAGCACACGGCGGTGTGCGGGCTTCAACCCGTCACGGACATCGGGCAGCGCTCGACCAATGATTACGCTCATCGCGTAATCGAGGTACGAACGCTTCATTTCGTCTTCGATGTTGACGGGAATCCTGGTGTCGGTCGTTGACATGTCTCTCTAGCGGCCCCCGCGGGCGTCAGATATCGAGGTTGCGGACGTCCAGCGCGTGGTCCTCGATGAACTTCCGCCGCGGTTCCACCTGATCACCCATCAGCGTGGTGAACATCTGGTCCGCTTCGGTATGGTCGTCGGCCTTCACCTGGAGCAGCGTGCGCGACTCCGGATTCATGGTGGTAGCCCACAAGGTGTCGGGGTTCATCTCGCCAAGGCCCTTGTAGCGATTGATGGCGACGCCTTTTCGGCCGAGAGTCAGGAAGTGATCCACCATCGCGTCGAGCGAGGCCAGGCGGGCCTGGCCCGCATCCTTTCGCGCGACAACAGGTGCCGCAACCGCTGGCGCTTCGCCGGCTTCGCTACCTTCACCTTCCTCTTCGACCGGCTCCTCTTCCGGCGGTGTGTTCGTCATGAGACGAACTTCCACACCCCCCTGCCGGAATGCCCGGACGATGTCGGCGATGTCGGTGTAGCTGGCCAGCAGGGCACGATATTCACCGGACTGGACGAATTCGACACCAACGACGTGCAGACGCGGGTAGCCGGAGGTGCGGTCGTTGATGCGCAACTCGTAGACGTTGTGCTCTTCGTCCTTGACCACGGTGACCTCACGCGTGTCCGTCACCAGTGACCGGGCAAACTCCTGCATGCCCGCTTCGTCTTCGAAAAACGCCCGGTCGCGTACGTCGCGTTCGAGCAGGGCCTCCACCACATCGCGGGGCAGTCCACGGCGCTGCACCACCTGAACCACCTTCTGGTAACCGATGGTGGCGTGCAGCGATGCTTCGAGCGCATCGCCAAACAGCTCGCTGCCGTCGGCCAGCTTCAGGGCACGGCCGTCGACCGCGCGATGCACGAGGAAGTTATCGAGCGTCCGCTCGTCCTTGATATAGGTTTCCACCCGCCCGCGCTTGGCGCGGAACAGCGGTGGCTGCGCGATGTAGATGTGGCCGCGCTCCACGAGCTGCGGCATCTGACGATAAAAAAACGTCAGCAGCAGCGTCCGGATGTGCGAACCGTCCACATCCGCGTCGGTCATGATGATGATCCGGTGATACCGCAGCCGGTCGATGTTGAAGTCTTCGACGCCAATCCCGCAGCCGAGCGCCGCAATCATCGTCTTGATTTCGTCAGAGCTGAGCATGCGGTCGAGCCGCGCCCGTTCGACGTTGAGGATCTTGCCCTTGATGGGCAGGATGGCCTGGAAACGTCGATCGCGACCCTGCTTGGCCGAGCCGCCGGCCGACTCACCCTCGACAATGTAGATTTCCGACTGTGCCGGATCGCGCTCCTGGCAATCCGCCAGCTTGCCGGGCAACGAGCCGCCGTCCAGCGCTCCCTTGCGGCGAACGAGATCGCGCGCCTTGCGTGCCGCCTCACGCGCACGGGCCGCATCAGCGGCTTTGGACACCACGCGCTTGGCAACCGCAGGCGTCTCTTCGAGAAACGCGCCGAGCCGATCGTTGACGATAGTTTCGACGATGCCCTTGACCTCGGTATTACCGAGTTTGGTTTTCGTCTGGCCTTCGAACTGCGGACGCGGAATCTTGACCGAGATGACCGCCGTCATGCCCTCACGGATGTCGTCGCCGCTGATCGTGGCGTCCTTGAGATCCTTGGTGAGGTTGTTCCGCTGCGCGTAGTGATTGATCGTCCGCGTCAACGCGGCACGAAAGCCCGACAGATGTGTGCCGCCTTCGTGCGTGTTGATGTTGTTGGCGAACGAAAATTCCTGCGGGTTGTAGCTGTCGTTCCACTGGAGCGCAATTTCGACGTCGATGCCGTCGCGATTGCCCCGCATGTAGATGGCCTTGTCGTTGACGATGCCCTTGTTCTTGTTGAGGTGTTCGACGAACGACACGATGCCACCTTCGTAGTGGAACCGGTGCGCCTTCCCGTCCCGCTCATCGTCCAGCGTGATGACGAGACCGGCATTGAGGAACGCCAGTTCGCGAAGGCGCTGGGCCAGCGTATCGAAACTGAAGTCGGTGGTTTCGAAAATTTCAGCGTCGGGCTTGAACGTGATCTTGGTACCACGCCGCTGCGTCGTCCCGGTGACGGTGAGGCTGCCCTGTGGCGCGCCACGCTCGTAGGTCTGCTGGTACACCTGGCTGCCGCGCCAGATCTCGAGTTCGAGACGTTCCGACAGCGCATTGACGACGGATGAACCAACGCCGTGCAGGCCGCCGGACACCTTGTAGCTGTTGTTGTTGAAC
>CAZZGM010000045.1:10226-13025 GCA_964653955.1 uncultured Bifidobacteriaceae bacterium
TGTTGAACTTGCCACCGGCGTGCAGCACCGTGAGCACGACCTCGGCCGCCGGCCGGCCGCTCTCGTGCATGTCCACGGGAATGCCGCGGCCATTGTCGACCACGGTCACGGACTGGTCGAGATGCAGCGTGACGTTGATTTCGGTACAGAAGCCGGCCAGTGCCTCGTCAATGGAGTTGTCGACGATTTCGTACACCAGGTGGTGCAGGCCGGCGGGACCGGTCGAACCGATGTACATGGCCGGCCGCATTCGAACGGCCTCGAGACCCTCGAGAACCTGGATGCTCTCCGCACCGTAGTCCTGGTGGGATGAACCTGGAGCGGTCGTCTGTTCGGTGTCTGACACGCCTTCTCTTTCGTTCACGCTGGTCACACCCGCATGGGCATGATCACGTAGGTGTAGTCGTAGCCTTCGACGCCCACCGGCTTCATCACTGCCTGGCTCACATCGTCTTTCAGGTCGAGCGAGACGACGTCTGCATCGACGGCATTGAGGAAGTCGAGCACGTACTGGGCGTTGAAGCAGATGGTGATGGACGGCCCGTCGTAGTCGACGGCAATCGGTTCGCGCGCTTCGCCAAACTCCGGACTGCTGGAGGTGACCTCGACGGAGCCCTTGTCGACAATGAACTTCACCGCACGTGAGCGTTCGTTCGAGAGCAGCGCCACGCGGCGCACGGCACTGGTCAGCCGATCGCGCTCGAATTCCACGTGCTTGTCGTTGTTCTTCGGAACCACCTTCTCGTAGGCAGGGAACTGGCCGTCGATCATCCGCGACATGAGCAGGCGCGAACCAATCTCGAAGAACAGGTGGTTTTCGCCACGTTCGTAGGTCACCTCGCCGCCGGCATCGGCCAGCAGACGGCCGAGTTCGGCCAGGGCCTTGCGCGGCAGAATGGCGCGAACCTCGTCGCTACTCCCCTTGGCGGCCTTGCCATCGCGGTCGGCGTTGACGAGCGCCAAGCGGTGCCCGTCGGTGGCCACGAACGTCATCTGGTCGGGCTTGAGCACGAACAGCGCACCGTTGAGGTAGTAGCGCGTGTCTTCACCCGTGATGGCAAACTGCGTCTTCCCAATCATCTGCCCCAACACGGCACCATCGATGGTGGATTTCACCGCACCCGGCGGCTCGATGATGGTGGGGAAATCCTCACGCGGCAGTGTCGGCATTTTCGAGCTGAACTGCCCGCCCGACACCTTCACGCTGTTGCCGCCCTTTTCCGTCTCGATGTTCACGTCGCCATCCGGCAGGGCACGCACCACTTCGTAGAGCTTCTTGGCCGGTAGCGTCACCGCACCGTGCCGCGTGATGGCGGCTTCGGCACGGCTGCGCAGGGTGACCTCGAGGTCCGTCGCCAGCAGCGTGATCTCGTTTCCCGTGGCCTCGATGAGCACGTTGGCCAGGATGGGAATCGTGTTCTTGCGCTCGACAATCTGCTGGAAGAATTGCAGTTCACGCACAAGATCCGCTTTGCGGGCGACCAGTTCCATGTGTACTTAGCCTCTGGGAGAAAAGAGAAAGGGCGAAGACAATAAAGTATACAGGAATTAGGTCCTGTTTGGGAAATCACTTACGCCTGTAAGTTGCTTATTTTCAACACTTTAAGCTGTGCAATTTTCTGCGGTCCGGCTGTGGACGGATCGTGGGCCGGAACGGGGGGCTTTCGCCCCATGCACAGGCGTCCACAGGATGTTGTGGACGGAGGCTGTGGACTATTTGAACGACTCCACGAAATTGCCCACCAGGCTGTCGAATTCCCGGTTGGTTCGGCGCAATTCCTCAATTTTCTTGATCGAGTGGATGACCGTGGAGTGATGCTTGCCGCCAAAACTCCGGCCAATTTCGGGAAGTGAGGCGTGCGTGAGCATCTTGCAGAGGTACATGGCCAGTTGGCGGGGCATGGCCACGGACTTCGAGTTGTTGCGCGACTTCAGTTCGGTGAGCTTGAGCTGGTAATAGTCGGCGACGAACTTCTGGATTTGTTCGAGGGTGACGGCCCGCTCATCGTGGTCGAGCACGTTGCGAAGGACGTCCTGGGCAAGCTCGATGGTCAACGGCCGGCCGGTAAGCGAGGCATACGCCAGCAGACGGATGAGCGAGCCTTCGAGTTCGCGGATGTTCGACTTGATGCGGCTGGCGATGTACATCGCGACGTTGTCGGGCAGCGGCACCGCCTCGGTTTCGGCCTTCTTTTTCAGAATGGCGGCCTTCGTCTCGATGTCCGGCGGCTGGATGTCGGCAATGAGGCCCCACTCGAAGCGTGACCGCAGGCGTTCTTCGAGTTGCGTGATTTCGTGCGGCGGCCGGTCGCTGCTGATGACAATCTGTTTCTGGGCGTCGTGCAGTGCGTTGAACGTGTGGAAAAACTCGGTCTGTGTGCCTTCCTTGCCCGAGACGAACTGGATGTCATCGACCAGCAGCACGTCGACGCTGCGATAACGCGCACGGAACTCCAGGATGCGATCGAAGCGCAGCGCATTGATCATCTCGTTCATGAACCGTTCGGACGAGATGTAGGTGAGCGTCAGATTGGTATTGTGCTGCAGCACGTACTGCCCGATGGCGTGCATCAGGTGCGTCTTGCCGAGACCCACCCCGCCATAGATGAACAGCGGGTTGTACGACCGCGACGGTGCTTCCGCAACGGCGCGGCAGGCCGCGTGAGCAAACTGGTTCGACGGTCCGACAATGAACGTGTCGAACGTGTAGCGCGGATTGAGGCCGCCCGGGATGACCGCGGACGCGGGAGGCTGTTCCGTGGGCTGAGGGGCTGGTGCGGACTGGCCGGTCACGATCAC
>CAZZGM010000046.1:0-12881 GCA_964653955.1 uncultured Bifidobacteriaceae bacterium
GGCACGGCTGGCATCACCCGCGTGCTTGGCGTTCTGGCCGACGAGAAGTCCCGGACGTTGTGGGTGTGCTCGGCGGGTTCGCCGGCACGGGATGACCGTCCCGCCGTGGACACGTCGCTCAAGGCCTTTGACCTCGGCTCGGCCGAGTTCAGGAGCAATCATCCCTTTACCGGCGGCGGCAGCTGCAACGACATGGCCGTGGCCGCGGACGGCACGCTCTACGCCACCGACTTCGACGGCGGACGTGTGCTGCGCTGGAAGGCGGGCATGACCGCGCTGGAACTGTGGGCGGAGGGTCCCGAACTGGCCAGCGCGGACGGCATTGCGCTGCTCGCGGATGGCGCCGTCTACGTGAACACCTTCCGCACCGGCACCCTGCTCCGCATTCCGGTCAACGCCGATGGCTCGGCCGGCACGGCTACGCGCCTGCAAACCTCGCAGCCGCTCGTACAACCCGACGGCATGCGGTCCGTCGGCGACAACACCATGCTCCTCGCGGAAGGCGAAGGCCGGCTGACGGAGCTGGTCGTATCGGGCGACACCGTCGCGGTGCGCGTCATCCGCGACGGATTCACGGGCGGACCAACGGCGGTGACGCTGGCCGGCAACACCGCCTACGTCGTGGAGGCCCGGTTCAGCCAGCTCCGCGACGAGAACCCGGGATCGTTCGAAGCGTTCGCGGTACCGTACGAGAAACGGTAGACGTCGAAGCCCGCGACACGGTCCGCACGCGTCGCCAACACCCGCAATGCGCGTTTCGGGCGTGGCGGGCGGCGCGATGAGGCCGGCGCCACGGCCTTGACGTTTCTTTACAGCGCCGCCGACGCGCATCGGTCATAGTACGACCCGGATGGCGACACGTCTGCTCATCGTGGACGACGACACCGAACTGACGAGTCTCCTGACCGAACTGCTCGGTCAGGAAGGCTTCGAGGTCGACGCGCTCTCGACCGGCAGCGGAGCGGCTGCCCGCGCGGCCGCGGGCGGCTACGGGCTGGTCATCCTCGACGTCATGCTGCCCGAGGTGAACGGCTTCGAAGTGCTGAAAGCGCTGCGCAGCACCTCGCGCGTGCCGGTGATTCTGCTGACGGCCCGCGGCGCAGACATCGATCGCATCGTCGGACTCGAGATTGGCGCCGACGATTACGTTCCCAAACCGTTCAACCCGCGTGAGCTCACCGCCCGCATTCGCGCCGTGCTGCGCCGGGTCGAATCACCGTCATCAGGAGCCGCCCGCCAGCCGCTGTCGGTCGACGACGTGGTGCTCGATCCTGCCGCGCGCACCGTCCGGCGAGGCCAACAGCCGGTGGAGCTGACCACCGTGGAGTTCGACATCCTGCGCGCGCTGCTCGAGGATGCCGGACACGCCGTCACCCGCGACTTCATCGCCGAAAACGTGCTCGGCCGCCGCTTCGATCCGTTCGACCGCAGCATCGACATGCACATCAGCAAGTTGCGCCGCAAGCTCGGTCCGAGGCCAGGCGGCGACGAGCGCCTCAAAACCATCCGGGGCATCGGCTATATCTACACGCTGCCGCCAGTGGAACGGTGATTCCGATGCGCGGCATCGCCCTCAAGATCTTTCTCAGCTTCTGGCTGATCTTCGCCGTCTTGATCGCCACCTTCGCCGTTCTGCCCAACGACGGTACCAGCGTCCGATTCGCGGACCACCTGCACCAGCACGGCATGGTGGCCGTCGGACTGTTCGAGCGCGACGGCCGGGAAGCATGCTCACGCTATGCCTCGGTCCTCGCCGAACAGGGCCGGCTCGCCCTGGGCGTGCTCGACAGCAGCGGACGGGTGCTGTGCGGAGAAGCACCGTCGCCGGATGCGACCACGGGCACGGTTCAACGTGCCGACGGCTCCACATTTGTCGTCGCCGGGACGCCGCTGGCCGGTTTTGCCGAGTCACGCCTGCGCCCGCCGTTTCCCTATACGGCCGTGCTTCTGGCGATTATCGTCTCGGGCGTCGTCTGCTTCTGGATGGCGCGTTCGCTGGCGCGGCCGCTGCAGGACGTACGCGGTGCCAGTCATCGCCTGGCCGGCGGCGACCTGCAGACACGCGCGGCGGCAGCGACGGCAGCGCGTCACGACGAAATCGGCGACCTCGGCCGGGCATTCAATGCGATGGCGGAACGTATCGAGGCTCTCGTCAACGCGCAGGGCCAGCTGCTGTCGGACATCTCACACGAACTGCGCTCACCACTTGCCCGGCTGAACGTGGCGCTGGAACTGGCGCGGCGAAAGGCCGGCGCCGAAGCCGGTGCCGACCTCGGCCGAATCGAAGTCGAGGCCGACCGCATGAATGACCTCATCGGCCGGGTGCTGTCCCTCGCGCGCGCCGAGCACGGCGAGTCGGCCGAAGCCGCCGAAGCCTTCGACCTCGTCGACATCGTGCGCGAGGTGGCCGACGACGCGGAGTTCGAGGCCGCACAACAGCAGAAGTCCGTCGTGCTGGACGTCAGGGCCGAACCGCTCGTGCTCGGCCGGGCAGCACTCATTGCCAGCGCCGTCGACAATCTGGTGCGCAACGCCGTGCGCCACACTCCGACAGGTTCGAGCGTGATGGTTGCCGTCGACGCCACAGCCGACGAAGCGATTGTCCAGGTGCGTGATCATGGTCCCGGCGTACCAGACACCGAACTGGAACGCATCTTCGCGCCGTTTCACCGCGTCGAGGCCGGCCGCAGTCCACAATCAGGAGGCGTTGGCCTCGGCCTGGCTATCACCAGGCGCGCCGTCGCCGTACACGACGGCAGTATCGTCGCCGAGAACGCCGCCGATGGCGGCCTGCTGGTCACCATTCGCCTGCCGCGTCATCCCGGCGTCACGGCCTGACCGGCCGGGTGAATCGTCTTTGCCTGTCGCGGCCGGGCTGACACTTCTTTACACAGCCTCGACGCGTCTTGACGGGCGTTCGCCGCCAGCCATCGTCCAATGGATCAGGAACATGGCGACGACCCGCATCCGCACACGACTCGTGCTGCTCATCGTGACAGGACTCACCACCGGCTGTGCCGCCCGCGCGGGTGTGCCCGTCGCGGCACAACCGGCCGAACCGCCGGCGTGGACATCCACGACGCGGGACATGACCACGACCGGCAGCGGCGACCTGTCGAAATGGTGGACGCGTCTCGGCGACGAGACGCTCAGTACGCTCATCGAAGAGGCACTCACCGAGAGTCCCACCATACAACTCGCGCAGTCGCGGCTCCGGCAGGCGCGGGCGCAGCAGGCACAGGCCGCGGCGGAGCTGTGGCCCACCGTCAGCGGATCGGGCTCGGCCGCCGGCCGGCGCAGTGCCAACCGGGTGTTCACGCCGGACGGTTCCCAGACGGTGGTCAACAACATCGTCACCGGCTCCTACGGCGCCAGCCTCGACGCCAGTTGGGAGCCCGACGTCTTCGGCACGACGCGCCGTGGCATTGACGCTGCTCGCGCCGACCTCGCCGCCACCGCCGCCGACCTTCAGGCCACGCACGTGTCGCTGGCCGCCGAAGTGGCGCTCAGCTACGCCGAATTGCGCACGCTGCAGGCACGGCTCGACGCTGCGCGCAAGAACGAAGCCAGTCAAGCCGAGACGCTGGAGCTCAGCGGTTTTCGAGCCCAGGCCGGACTCGTCGGCAGCATCGATGTGGAGCAGGCACGCGCCAACCTGGAACAAACACGAGCGCAGATTCCGGCGATCGAGGCCAGCATCGCCCACGCGACGTTCCGGCTGGCCACGCTCGCCGGCGCCGCCGCCGGATCGCTGACGGCCATGCTCGAACAGCCGGCTCCGCTGCCGACGGTGACAGGCGATCTTGCCGTGGGCATTCCAGCCGAAACGCTACGGCAGCGGCCAGACGTCCGCGCCGCGGAGCTGCGCATCGTTGCCGAGACGGCACGTCTGGCTCAAGCGGGCCTCCGCCGCTACCCGCGCTTTTCGCTGTCTGGCACGCTCGGCGTCGAAGTGCTGACGGGTGCCATGACCAGCGGCACCAACACGGTGATGTCCGTCGCCGCCGGTCTGGCGCAGACGCTCTTCGACGGCGGCCGCATGCGCCAGCAGATTGCCATTCAGAATGCGGTGCAGGAACAGGCGGTCGTCAACTACGAGAGTGTCGTGCTGACGGCGCTCGAGGATGTGGAGCGCGCGCTCGTCTCGTTCGACACATCGCGCCAGCGCCTCGCGTCTCTCGAAGCGGCCAGGAACGCCGCCGAAAACGCGGCGACGCTGGCGCGGAGCCAATACAGCGCGGGCCTGACCGACTTTCAGACCGTGCTCAACACCGAACGTTCGGTGTTCACGCTGCAGGACAGCGTCGCGCAGACCGCCGGCGACCGGCTGAATGCACTGATTCAGCTCTACAAGGCACTGGGCGGCGGCTGGTCGCCCGACGAGGCCGCCACCTCGTCATCTGAGAAGACCCCATCATGAAGACGACGACACAATCTCCAGACCTTGCCGCGATCCTCGCCAACGATGCCGGATCGCGTCGAATGACTCGCCGGGTGGCATGGCTTGCCGCTGTGGTTGCAGTGGCCGTCGGCGTCGGTCTCTGGCAACGCTCGGCGCAGGACGCGGCCACGGCCACAGCCGGTCGCTTCATCGTCGAACCGGTCGCACGCGGCCGTCTCGACGTGAAGGTCTCGGCCACCGGCAACCTGCAACCCACCAACACTGTGGAAGTGGGCAGCGAACTGTCGGGCCTCGTGGCATCGGTCTTCGTCGACGACAACCAGACGGTGAAGAAGGGCCAGGAACTGGCCCGGCTCGACACCGAGCGGCTCCGCGATCAGATCACACGGTCGCAGGCCGCGCTGGCCACCGCTGAAGCACGACTGGCTCAGGCAGACGCGACCGTAAAGGAGGCGTCCGCAACGCTGGCGCGCCTCCGCGAGGTGTGGCGACTTTCGGGCGGCAAGGTGCCCTCGCAGGCGGAGATCGATGCCGGGGAAGCCACTCTCGCCCGCGCCGAAGCCGACCGGGCCAGCAACGCGGCGTCGGTGACCGATGCGCAAGCGGCGCTCAGCTCGGATCGCACCAACCTGGCCAGGGCCTCGATCCTGTCACCAATCAATGGCGTGGTGCTCAAACGAAGTGTCGAGCCCGGTCAGACAGTCGCGGCATCGCTGCAAGTGGCCACGCTGTTCACCATTGCCGAAGACCTGCGCAAGATGAAGCTCGAGGTGAACGTGGACGAAGCCGATGTGGGCCGTGTCAGCGATGGCCAGGCCGCCACGTTCACCGTGGATGCCTGGCCCAACCGCACCTACACCGCGGAGGTCGTACGTGTTGCCTACGGTGCCACCACCACCGACGTCGTGTCATACGCCACCGTCCTCGTCGTCGACAACGATGATCTCAGTCTTCGTCCCGGCATGACGGCATCGGCGGAAATCGCCACGGCGTCAGTGGACAACGCCCTGCTCGTGCCGAATGCCGCACTGCGCTTTTCGCCGCCGGCCACCAGCAGCGCGCGACAGGGCTTCAGTCTCATGCCGCGGCCGCCTCAGGCGGAACAACGGCAGACCGAGGCCACTCCGACCGACGGTACGCGCACGCTCTGGGTGCTGCGCGATGGACAGGCACTGGGCATTCCGGTGACCGTTGGTCAGTCCGATGGCCGTTATACAGAAATCACCGGCGGTGAACTGGCCGAGGGCGACCAGGTGATTACCGACCTCGCAGCGGGGACACCATCATGAGTACCGCCACACTCGAACACGAGGTGACCGCCGGTGTGCCGTCCTCCAACGGTGATGCGACCGATGTCGTCATCGAGATCGACGGCGTGACGAAGACGTACGGCGAAGGGAGTTCGGCCTTCCAGGCATTGGGCGGCGTGAGCTTCACCATCGCCCGCGGCGAGTTCGTGGCGATCACCGGACCGAGCGGATCCGGCAAGTCGACCATGATGAACATTCTCGGCTGTCTCGACACACCCAGTTCGGGACACTATCTGTTCCGGGGCGTCCCGGTGGAGCGGCTGTCGCGGAACCAGCGCGCGCTGCTGCGACGTCACTGCTTTGGCTTCGTCTTCCAGGGCTTCAACCTGCTGCCGCGTACGACCGCACTCGAAAACGTTGAGCTGCCGATGCTCTACCGTGGAGTCGGCGCACGGGAGCGGCGACGACGCGCCGCCGACGCGCTGGAACTCGTCGGCCTCACCAACTGGGCAACGCACACGCCGGGCGAGCTCTCGGGCGGCCAGCAGCAGCGTGTTGCGATCGCGCGGGCGCTGGTCACGGATCCCGAGCTGCTGCTCGCCGATGAACCGACCGGCAATCTCGACACGCAGCGCAGCCGAGAGATCATGGAGCTCATCACCTCGCTCAATCGGCAGCGTGACCTCACCGTCCTGATGGTGACTCACGAGCGCGACATCGCCGCGCATGCCGACCGCACCATCCACTTCGTGGATGGCCTGATTGCCGATGATTCCCGGAAGGAGCGGGTACGCTGATGTTCTTCAATACCGTCCTCCTCGCCCTCCGAGGGCTCAACCGCAACAAGATGCGGTCGTTCCTCACCATGCTCGGCATCGTGATTGGCGTCTCGGCGGTGGTCACCATGGTGACGCTCGGCAACGGCACCACGCAGCAGGTGTCGGCGCAGATCGCCAGTCTCGGCAGCAACCTGCTCATCGTCTCACCTGGCCAGCGCGGCGGACCGGGATCGGCTGGCGCGTCAGCACCGCCGCTCAAGCTCGCCGATGCGCAGGCCATCGAGGAACAGATTGGCAGTCTGCGCGCGGTCGCGCCGAGCCTGAGCCGTACCGCCACCGTGGTGGCCATGGCCCGTAACTGGAGCACGACCATCACGGGCACGAATGCGGACTACTTCACGGTTGGCAACTGGACGCTTGCGTCGGGTCGTGTCTTCTCGGACGCCGAAGAACGTTCCGGCGCCGCCGTCTGCATCATTGGCGAGACCGTCCGCAGCAAACTGTTCGGCGCAGCCAATCCAGTGGGCAGCCAGGTCCGCATCAAACAGTTCGCCTGCGAGGTTATCGGTCTGCTCGCATCGAAGGGGCAGGCCTCGATGGGTCGCGACCAGGATGATACGGTGGTGATGCCGCTGCGCACGGTGCAACGCCGCGTGGCCGGCAGCCAGGATGTCGGCCAGATCATGGTCGGACTCCGGGACAGCGCCGCCGCCGATCGGACCAGGGTGTCCATCGAACAGCTGATGCGCGAGCGCCGGCGGATTTCTCCCGGCGAAAACGACGACTTCAACGTGCTCGACACCCGGGAAATTGCTCAGGCGATGACCGGCACGACACGATTGTTGACCATGCTGCTCGGGGCCGTAGCCGGCGTGAGCCTGCTCGTCGGCGGCATCGGCATCATGAACATCATGCTGGTATCCATCACCGAACGGACGCGGGAAATCGGCACGCGCTTGGCCATTGGCGCACTGGAGCGCGAGGTGCTGTCGCAGTTCCTGGTAGAGGCGGTCACGCTGTCGTCGCTCGGTGGGCTGATCGGTTTGGCCCTTGCCGCCGCCGCGTCGGTGGGACTGGCCAGCCTGATGCAGGTGCCGTTCGAGTTCGACGTCCGCATCAACCTCATTGCCTTTGCCTTCTCGGCCGGTCTCGGCGTGTTGTTCGGCTATCTGCCGGCGCGGCGGGCGGCCCAGCTCGACCCCATCGAGGCGTTGCGCCGCGAATAGCGTCGTGCCGCACGTACACAACAGACCGGCATGGCCGCGGCGGCGCGATCACTCCTGACACCGCAGTATCCGCCACGGAAACCGTAGCCAGCGCAATTCACGCGCGATCGCGGACGCCATGCTCGCCCTGCTGTCGGGCACAGTGCGCGCCGCAATACACCACCTCGTCCACCTCGACACCGTGCCCGACCACACGGCAGCCGCAGTGCGCGCACACCGGAGCCAGCGCCTGGATGGCACACTCGAAACTGTCGAAGGTGCCGGACCGGTCCGGCAGCACGACCTCGAAGCTCTTGTCGTAGTCGTTTCCACACACGTCACATCTCGCCATCGTCCTGCTCCTCGGCTTCGTGCCGGTGCGGCACACGACAACGCCGTGCAGCGTACATGCCACCGGCGTGTCTGGAGATCGGCCGCGCATGGCCACCATCCACCTCGAGCACCTTCGAACGATTCGGAAGTCTGCTGCTGCAATCTGGAAGGGCAGTACCGCGATAGGGAAGGCACAAACCAGAGCTGGCGATCTCACGAGTACGCTCTTCGCTCTGGTGAACAGGTCTGCGCAACCGGCACGATGGATGCAGCAGCGCGGCCCGGAGGTATCGCATGGCACAGACAGGTACGTTGCATGACGTGTTTCTCGACGAGCTTCGCGATTCGTACGATGCGGAGCATCAACTGGTGAAAACGCTGCCTAAGCTCGCGGCAGCTGCCCACTCACCCGACCTGCGCGCCGCATTCGAGTCGCACCTCGAGGAGACCCAGGGTCACGTGGCCGCACTGGAGGAGGTCTTTTCCACCCTCAACGAGACGCCGCGCGGCAAACACTGCGATGGTATGGCCGGCATCATCGCGGAAGGTGACGCCATCATCAAGAACGGCTTCGACGACACGGCCACGGACGCAGGGCTCATTGCCGCGGCGCAGCGTGCCGAACACTACGAGATGGCCGCCTACGGCACGCTGGTGGCCTGGGCGCGCGCCATGCAGCACACGAAGGCGGCCGACCTGCTCGACGAGATTCTCGCGCAGGAAAAGTCGGCGGACGCCAGGTTGACCGAGCTGGCCGAAGCCGGCATCAACCGGGCGGCGGCAGAGCGAGCTCATCCCGAGGTCAAGGGCGCCCGGGCAAGCCACTGAGGCAGAACCACAACCATGGCGGACGGCGGCATCTGGTACCTTTTTCGGTGCTGCGTGTCGCCGCCCGGCACATTTCGGCACACGGAGCCCGTCTCATGAAGAACACGACGAGTCGCCCCACACCGCCGTTTCCTCTCCAGCATCAGGAACGGCCGGGCCTTGAATCGGAAATCGTTCCCGCGCCTCGATATGAGGCCTCGTCGTACGCCGGTTCAGGCAAGCTTCGCGGCAAGGTGGCCCTCATCACTGGTGGCGATTCAGGAATCGGCCGGGCGGCGGCTGTCCTGTTCGCCCGCGAAGGCGCATCGGTTGCCATTGCCTGTCTGCCGGAAGAAGCCGGAGTAACGACCGCTCTCCATCAACGTTTCTTTGCCGCACGCTTCGTACTGCCCGCCCGCTTCCGGCTGCTTCCGCGCGTGGGCACCTTCGCCCCTTTTTTGCGGGCTTCGCTCAAGCCAATGGCAATAGCCTGTTTGCGGCTTCGAACCGTCCGGCCCGATCCACTCTTGAGGGTGCCTCGCTTCCGCCGGCGCATTGCCGACTCCACCGACTTCGACGCGGCCTCTCCGTATTTGGCCATGCGTGCCTCCTCTGACACGTTCGGAAGCACGTTTCGCGCCACTGGCGTTATCGACGCCCGGATCTGACACCGGCAACGGGCATGCCGTTGACCGACTGGTACTCATATGTCATGGAGAACGTCGACGTTCCCGCAACCAGCACATCCGCCGTCGACGTCATCGACACCGGAACGCGAGTGCCGAACACGCGCTGATAGCGGCGCACGACCGCCACGCGCCTGGTCCAGAACGACGGTCGTTTGACCAGCATGCCCTCCACGGCGACAAGGTCGGCCTCGCTCCCCGTCACCAGAATGCTGCCACGCAGCAGCAGCGTGTCCTTGCGCCTGGGAACGATGGCAATACGTCTCAGGCCGTCGTCGGCGGGCCCGTCATCCTCGAACGCGTAGTTGGATTCCGTCAACGCGCCACGTACGGCAGCAGCGGGTGCTTTGGCGTCGCGTTCCGCTTCCAGCTTCTCTGGTGACAGGCGCCCGGCATAGAACAGCAGCGTGTTTCGCGCCGTGCCGCCGCGGCGGTGCAGCAATCGATAACGCAATTCCGACGAGCGATGATGCGGTCCAAAGGACGTCGCGTCCACTCCCGGTGGGCATACGTGGATGAAGTCCGCCGTTTTGGAGGGAAACCTTACAAACGGATGAGCCAGGGGCCTCGGAGGAGCTTCTCCGGTCTGGTAAGCGCGTCAGACGGCCGGACTCCCTACTCGCCCTCCAGCCGACGCGTCCACTGCTCCACGCCGCCGGATTGCCGGCGCCGCTCGAACAGCGTGCGCCAGCTCGGTGCCAGCGGCAGTGCCAGGATGGGATCCAGCACCTCGGCGCGCACTTCGCGGTCGCGAATGGCGGCGAGCAGATCGGCAATGGTATGTGAGGGACATGGCCGTTCGACGAGGACGACCTCGTCTCCGGCGGCCACCATGCCGGGTTCGAGCACGCTCAGATACCAGCCGGTACGCAGACTGTCCTGCACGCGCGCGGCCATGTCGGCCACGCCGAAGCGGAGGTTCAGCTTGAAGCAAGGTTGCCGGCCCTGGCTGACCGCGAACAAGGCCGACCCGATGCGGTAGCGGTCGCCAAGGTGCACGCGATGTTCGTCCAGTCCCTCGACGCTCAGGTTCTCGCCAAAGGCGCCGGGCGCATCGAGCAGAGGACACGCCGGCATCTGCGCCCGCCATGTCGCGTAGTGCGCCCAGGCATAGCACAACACCGCCTTGTCCCGTCCGCCATGCACGCGCCGGTCGGCCTGTTCATCGCCAGCCAGGCCCATGATCTCGACACGCTGCGGCCCGGCTCGGCGCTGTTTGTCGATGCCGCTGGTCGTACGTCCGAGTGGCCGGATGACTCCGGTCAACACGTCACGCACCACGGCACTCACACGTGCTTCCATCGAAACCGCATTTCCAGAATGTATCTCAGGAATGCGGCGCGCTCGAGGCCGCCGGGGCACACGCCCGGCGCCTCGAACGCGGATGACTCCAGTCGTGCCGCCCGGCTACGGCGCGATATTCACCACGCCACTGAGCGCCCCGGGACCGAAGTGATCCGCCGCGGCACCACGAAACGTCAGCTTGACCGTGGCATACGGCAGGGCGCTCCCGCCGGTGACGTCGATATCGACCGGCGATCCCGAGAACGGCGCCAGCGCACCGTTCGACGTCAGCGCCGCGGTACCGGTAATCCGATAACCATTGGCAATGGGCGTGGCCGTCGCGCCCGTCATCGACAGATGATGCGTGTGCCCCGCCCGCGTCGCGTTGTCGGACCGAATCATGTTGAGCGCGGCCACGACGTCGATCCGGCCCGTGGCGGTGTGCAGCGTCAGCGTCCACTCGCCGTCGATCTGCCAGGGGCCCAGCGGATCCGGTGGATCCCCCGGCGCCGTAAAATCGTGAATCTCGCCGGTCAGCCTGAACTGTCCCTGCGCCAACGCCTCGCTGCTCACCGCCAGCAGCACCACCACCACGCCTGCCATCCACATCGTCTTTGCGTTCATCGCACCCTCCGGTTCGAGACACCACCCGCGTGGGCTCCCTGAACAGAGATCGCAAGACGCACCCAAAACCCGACACCGCCGGCCCTGTCGTGTTGCGGCGGCCGATTCCGATCTATTCTCTGTGGCCGATATGGTTCCGCTCGACCCGGCGCTGTGGCGTGCGCTGAGTCCGCTGCTGGATCAGGCACTGGACCTCGATCCGGACGCGCGCGCAGCGCTGCTTGCCTCGACGTCCGCGCAATCGGCGGTCCTCGGGGACGCGCTCGGGCGTCTCCTGGCCGAGCACGAGCGCCTGCTTGGCTCCAGCTTTCTCGAAGCGCCGGCGGTCATGCCCGGTGACCCGTTTCCAACGCTCGCCGGACAGACGATTGGCCCCTACACACTGGCTCGCCCGCTCGGCGCCGGCGGCATGGGCACGGTGTGGCTGGCCCACCGCAGCGACGGCCGCTTCGACGGCACCGTGGCCATCAAACTCATCAACCTTGCCGTGCTCGACCGCGCCGGCCAGGATCGTTTCCGCCGCGAGGGCACGCTGCTGGCGCGCCTGTCGCATCCGCACATCGTGCGATTGTTCGACGCCGGTGTCACGCCCGCAGGCCAGCCATACCTCGTACTCGAGTACGTGGATGGCCAGCGCATCGATCGTCATGCGGCAGCCGCCCGGCTCGACGTCGAGGCGCGGCTGCGCCTGTTTCTCCAGGTCGCCGATGCCGTCGCGCACGCACACACGCATCGGGTGGTGCACCGCGATCTGAAACCATCGAACATCCTGGTCGACAGCACGGGCCAGGCCAAGCTGCTCGACTTCGGCGTTGCCGCACTCGTGTCACCTGAGGACGGTGCACCACGGACGCTGACGAGCCGCGCCTTCACGCCGGAGTACGCAGCTCCGGAGCAGGCCGGTGGCGCTGCCGCGACGGCCGCCACTGATGTCTACGCACTCGGCGTACTGCTGTTCCAGTTGCTGGTCGGCCGCCATCCCACGGCCGCGCCCGGCATGACCGACGCGGCCATGCTCCGCGCGCTGACCGAGCACGACGCGCCGCGGCCCAGCGACGTAATTGCCCGCCTGCCGCACGATGCTCCGGCATCGGCGGAGATCTTCGCCGATCGCCGCACGACACAGGACCGGCTGCGCCGCGCATGTCAGGGCGATCTGGACGTCATCATCGGCACGGCACTCCGCAAGGACGCCACGCGGCGCTACGCGCAAGTTGCCGACCTTGCCGACGATGTGCGGCGGCACCTGGTGGGGGCGGCAGTAAGGGCACGCGGCGACGCGGCGAGTTATCGCCTGCGCAAGCTTGTGACCCGCCATCGGTTGCCGCTCGGTGTCGCAGCATCGGTGATCCTGACGCTTGCAGTTGCCGCGGCCGGCGCGTGGCCGTCGTATCGCGACGCACGTCTGGATCGAATCCGGCGCGAGACGCTGCCGCGCATCACCGCCATGCAGCAGAACCAGCAGTTTGCGGCGGCCTATCGATTGCTGCGCGGTGTCGAGCAGGACCTCG
>CAZZGM010000047.1:0-12842 GCA_964653955.1 uncultured Bifidobacteriaceae bacterium
TCCACCGGGTTCATGGTGGCAATGGCGAAGTTGAACGTCGGCAGTTCGTAGGTGGTCTTGCCGACGGTCACCGTGCGGTCCTGCAGACCTTCGAGAAACGCGCTTTGCGACTTGAGCGGGATACGGTTGATTTCGTCCAGCAGGATGACCTCGGCCTCCGCCAGCGGGCCGAACTCGGTCAGCAGCTCGCCCGTCGCGGGGTTGATCATCTGGAAGCCCACCACTTCGGTGGGCTGCATGTCGGCTCGGCCCTGGATGCGCGCGAACTTCGCGTTGCTGATGGCCGCGAGGATGACGCCGAAAAACGTCTTGCCCACGCCCGGCACGCCGCGCAGCAGCAGGTTGCCCGAGTTGACCTGTCGCTGTTCCTTCTTGTCGTAGGTGGTCGGGATTTCCGACAGCAGGACGACGTTGGCGAGAACTTTCGGCAGGTCGTAGCCCACAAGGGCCTTGGCGCCTTCCGCGAGAATGGCCTCGTGGAAGGCAATGGTCTCTTCGAGGTCCGGATGCACGATGGCGAATAGTACTAGAGAACGGGACGAAATAGACGGTGTGAGACGGAGGGCGCGGGACGGGGCGTGTGACCGGGCGTCCTCCGATACAATCGGGTACATCATGCTCCAGAGCGGTGTTCGAACGTGGATGAGTGTGTGCGTATGTGTTGCCGTGCTGGCCGGCGCCGGTGCCTGCGGTCGCGACAGTGACCCCGCCTCGGCTCAGGAAGCCGCCGGCGGGCAGGCCCCGGTGTTCACGCCGGTCGATGCCGAGACGGTGGCCAGGCAGGCCACGGCGCCGATGGAACGTTATGGGGGCGTGCTGCCGTGTGCCGACTGTTCCGGCATCCGCACCGAACTCACGCTGCACAAGGATCCACTGACGATGGAGCCGCGTGCCTATCAGATGGTGGAGACCTACCTGGGCACGGAGGGTGGCGGTGCGGATTCGGGGCGCACGGTCACGACCAACGGCACGTGGCTGGAAACCACGGGCGTGCCAGGCGATTCGATTGCACCGGGGGTGCGCCTGGACGGCGGCGGCCAGCCCGAGAAGGCGGCGGCGTTCGAGCGGCTGAACACCCAGGAGGTGCGGCTGCTGGACCGGCAGGGTGCGCGCATCGACTCGATGCTCAACTACTCGCTGATCCGCATTCCCGACCTCACGCTGCCGTCGCCACCGGGGAGCGGCGGTGCTCCTCCGGCTGCGCCTGCGCTGCCCCTGCCGATGGCCATGGTCACGGCTCGTGCCGCGGGTTGGCCGGTGACGCTGACCGTCGGCCAGCAACTGGCCGCGCGTATGAGTGTGGACCCTTCGGGCGCACGGTGGACGCTGCGCGCTGGCTCTGACGGGGGCATCGTCAAGCTGGAAGGTCCTGCCACCACCGACGGGGCGGGAGCCGATGCCGTGGAGGTGTTCACGCTGACGGCGGTGAAGCCGGGCCAGGCCGAGCTGACGTTCGACCTGACGAAGGCGGGTGAGGGGACGCCGCTGCGATCGGCCAGTTATCAGGTGACGGTGCAATAGCCGCACGCCCCTTCCGCTGCCGCGCGATCTCCCTGGAGGAGGCTGCTGAGGAACGCAGCCTGAAAGCGGAAGGCGGAATTACGGCGCGGATTGGGCCTGACACGCCGGTCTTGCCTTGTGCCTTTTGCCTTGTGCCTTGGAGGTTGCCGCTTTTTCAGCAACCTCGTAGTATCTGTGGCACTCGTGCCCCCCGCCGCCCCTGCTCCTTCCACACCGCCGGCTGCACCTGCTGCCGAACAGGCACTCGTCAAGGGCATTGGCCTGTGGGGGGCCACGATGCTCGTCATCGGCAGCGTCATCGGCTCGGGCATTTTCCTCACCACCGGCGTGATGATGCAGGAGCTGCCGTCGGTGCCGCTGGTGCTGGCGGCCTGGGTGACCGGTGGCCTGCTGGCCATGGCGGGCGGGCTCACCTACGCGGAGATGGGGTCCATGTATCCGCGATCCGGTGGCCTCTACGTCTATCTGAGCGAAGCCTACGGCCCGGTGACGGGGTTCCTGTTTGGCTGGGCCTGCCTGCTCGTCATCCTCACGGGCAGCGTGGCGGCCGTGGCCGTCGGTTTCGCGGAGTACTTCAGCTACTTCGTGCCGGAGCTGGGGACCGACCGCATTCTTTTCTCCATGGCCATGCCGTGGGGCGACTGGCAGGTGAGCGCCGGCCAGGTGGTGGCGGCGTTGTCGATTGCCGCCATCACGGCGCTCAACTACGTTGGCATTCACCAGACCAACATGGCCAACATGGTGGTGACGGTGGCCAAGGTGGCCGGCCTCGTGATGGTGCCGCTGCTGGCCATGGTCTACGCACGCGTCGAGCCGTCGATGACGCCGGTGGTGCCGCCAGGGACGCTGCGGCCGCTGGCTTCGTTCGGCGTCATCATGATTGCGGTGATGTGGACCTACGAAGGCTGGTACTACGTGGCCTTCGCGTCCGGCGAGGTGGACAACGCCGCCCGGAACGTGCCGCGGGCGCTCATTTACGGCACGTCGATTCTTGCCGTCACCTACCTCGCGGTGAACCTTGCCTACATGTGGGCGCTCAGCGTGGAGGAGATGTCTGGCGTGGTGCGCATTGCCGAGCGGGCGGTCACCGCGCTGGTGGGACCGGTGGGTGCGGGCATGGTGGCGGCAACGGTGGTGGTGTCCACGTTCGGCAGTAACGTGGTGGGCGTCATTGCCGCGTCGCGCACGTGTTTTGCGATGGCGGCCGACGGCCGCTTCTTCCCGCAGGCGGCGCGTGTGCACCCGGAGTACCGCACGCCGCACATTGCGCTCCTCGTCACCAGCGCGTGGTCGATGCTGCTGACGCTTACGGGCGGCTACGAGGCGCTCTTTACCTACGTGACGTTCGCCTCGGTACTGTTCGGCACGCTCGGAGGCGTGGCTGTGTTCGTGCTGCGCACGCGGCGGCCCGACGTGCCGCGGCCGTACCGCACGTTGTGGTATCCGCTGGTGCCGGCGGTGTACGTGATTGGATCGTTTGCGCTGGTGGCCAACACGCTGGCCGAACGCCCCACCGAGTCCATTGCCGGCCTCGGCCTCGTCGCGCTGGGCTTGCCCGCCTATTTCTACTGGTCCCGCCGCTAGCTGAGCGAAAACGTTCTCCGCGCCGAGGCATTGGCGCGGGCGGGCCGCGCGCCGGACTGAGCCCGTCTCGCCGGAGCCCTGGTGACAGCGGAAGACGGGTTACCCCGCGGCTACCGCCGTGCTCCGTGTTTCCGCGACCACGGCCGTAACCGCGTCGCGGACGATGTCCACTATGCGGTCGATCTGCTCGTCGGAGACGACCAGCGGTGGCGCGAGGCAGATGCAGTCCATTACCACGCGCGTGTAGAGGCCGCGCTCCAGCAGTGCCTCCGTGAGCTTCTGCGTGACGCCGGCCGCGGCGGGGAACTGGGCTTTCGTGGCCTTGTCGGCCACCACTTCGACGGCAGCCATGAGGCCGTGACCGCGCACGTGGCCGACGCCGTCCAGGTCGAGCAGCGTCCGCAGCCCGTTCAGCAGATGCATGCCACGTTCGGCCGCACGTGCCACCAGACCCTCGCGTTCGAAGATGTCGAGGTTGGCCAGGGCCACGGCGCAGCACGTGGGATGTCCCGAGTAGGTGAACGCGTGCATCCACCGCTGGCTGGCCGGCACGCCGTTGATGACGTCGCGCACGCGATCAGACACGCCGATGCCGCCGAGCGGCACGTAGCCGCTGGTGATGCCCTTGGCAAACTGCATGATGTCCGGCTCCACGCCGTAGTGATCCAGTCCGAACCAGCGGCCGGTGCGTCCGAATCCCGTGATCACCTCGTCGGCAATCAGCAGCACGTCGTATTTGTCGCAAATCTCGCGGATGCGCGCAAAGTAGTCCGGCGGCGGGACGATGACACCCCCGGCGCCCTGGACGGGTTCGGCAATGAAGGCGGCCACGGTGTCGGGACCTTCGCGGAGGATGGCGGCCTCGAGCAGGTTGGCGGCCGCCACGCCGAGGCTTACGTCCGTTGTGTCGTTGACGAAGCGGTACGGATCCGGCGCCTCGATGTGGAGGAAGCCCGGCACGCGCGGTTCGAACATCGGCCAGAACACGGAAAGGCCGGTGGCGCTCATGGCCGCCAGCGTCAGCCCGTGATAGGCGCGCTTCCGCGAAATCACCTTCACCTTGTCGGGCTTGCCGAGCGCCTTCCAGTAGAAGCGGGCGGTCTTGAACGAGCTTTCGGACGCTTCGGCGCCGCCGCTGGTGAAGAAGAATGTGTTGATGGACGGACAGGTGATGGCGGCCAGCCGTTCGGCCAGCGCGATGGCTGGTTCGTTGGTGCCGCCGGCATAGGCGGACTGGAACGCGAGCGTGGCCATCTGGCGGCTGGCGGCGTCGGCCAGTTCCTGCCGGCCGTGGCCGGCGTTGACGTTCCACAGGCCGGCCAGCCCGTCGAGGTAGTCGCGGCCGGTGGAGTCCGTGATGACGGCGCCCTTACCCGACACCCAGAGCCGCGTCGCTGCGTGTGCTGAGGGATGGTGGAGCGGATGGATCAGGTGGGCCCGGTCGGTATGAAGGTCCGCGCGCGTTGCCATATGCCGACCGATCCTACACAAGTCGGGGCGACGTGCGGGGGCAGGTGATGATCTTGTGTCGCTGAATCTGCGGACAGTGTTACCGGTGTGGACGTTCGACTACGCGGGCCTGTCGTGCGGAGGGGTGACCATCGTCCGGCTACTGGCCAGGTTCTGGGACTGGAGGTGCTGGAGACTCGCCCCGAATCACGGCGACGACGGCGTTCACGATGTGGATTCGTGCGTCGTCTGTCAGGATGCCGACGGTTTCCGTTATCAGATCGCTGCTCGCGGTGAATAGTTTCCCCGGTCTGACGTACTCGGGACACGGAGTGAACCGGATGCAAAGGCCGCGCTGTCAATGGCTACAGCAGCGGGATCACCGTAGGGTCTGCTGGTGACCTAACAGAGAACGTAGTCACCCCGGCCGGCGTCGGCCAGGACGATCGCGGGTCGGAGCTTCGATCTCGACAGGTCCGAAAAAGGGAACCTGACGAGTACTACTGCACCTTTTGCAGGTGCTCCCACGCCTCGTCCTCCTCGGGCCGCTCCCAGTCTTCAGCGAGCGCGGCTTCGCTCAGGAGTGCCGTTTCTGCGGGACGCTCTTCGAGGATGGTCACGAGCGCCCGCCGCGTCCCGCCGGGACGTACCGGCTCGAGCAGGTGCACGTTGCCGTGCTCGTCGATGACGGCTTCGACCGTTCTGATCATGGATTCGTCCCTCGGGTCGGGTATCCAGAGTGACATTCGCAGGCACGCACCGTCAAGTTTGCGTCCGTGAGGCGAACCGCGTTGTGCGTGGCGAAACGAAACCAGCATTGGCCCAGATGTCTCACATGCATTCCGCATGTAGGCGATACGTTCTTCGAAGCCGAGCCCGGGGCAGCGGTAGGCCATGCACCAGCACCCCCGGATCCCGGTCTTCGGTTCGACGACTGCCGCAAAGTCTTCGAACCGGCCGATGGCCGGACGAATCTCGATTGATCTCGCGCCGTTCCGTCTACGCTCGGCTGCCATGTTCGTATGCCACTACGGTGAAATGCTGCACCAGCGGCTCGAAATCCAGCAGGAACTCGCGATCCTCCGAGTAATACCTCGCTCTCAGGACATCGTCTCCCGCAAACGCGCGAATGCTGGCTTCCGAGTCCCAGTACGTGATGGTGAGGAAGTGGCTGATGTCTGCCTCGTCTCGACGGAGCACGGACGCAGACAGGTTGCCGGGAACAGAACGATAGTCGGGAATGGCGCGTCGTTCCAGAAAGGCCGCGTATGCATCCGCTTTCGACGCGGCGGTCGTTCCATGCCAGATCCTGCAGATCACAGCGTGCTCCATTGAGTCGATGGGCTTCTTCCCCCGAGCGTATCAGGCCGGAGCAACGGCCAGGTCAGCAACGATCGGGGGTGTGGTCACGGGCGTTGATGCTACAGGTGAGGGCGTGTGCCTTCGCGCGTGATCAGGCGGTCACCCGAACTGCGTCGTGCAGAAACTCGGGCGCAAAGTCCGCGCCGTTTGGCCACGTCAGCGTCTGAAACTCGGGGTGGATCCTGAAATTACGGAACGTGGCGGGATCGCGCAGGGCCTCGAAGACGGGACCATGGAGTTCTGGCTCCAGGTCGATCTCGCCTTCCGTGCCGTCGCGAAAGCGCAGCCAGACCACGAAACCGCCGACATGACGCGCCTTCACGATGTCATAGGGCATCATCTGCTTACTCCAGCGGGGCGATTGGCGTCAGCGGTTGGCGCTGACGGGCCCGTTCCCAGTTTGCCAGCAATTCTGGCTTGTGCAGGCTGGTCCATTCAAGCACCAGCCGCTGTGCGCGTTTGGGGAACGTCCCTCGGACCGCACCTGACTCGATTTCGACCGTGATCTTGTATTCGCCGTAGACTGCGTGGAAATGAGCTGGGCCGTGCTCATTGAAGAACATGCCGATCACAATGCCGAGAAAGCGGGAGATCTCAGGCATGCTGAAGTTTTCCCGTACGGCTGATTTCGTACCGCGATCCGATATCACGAGCACCACAGACCATGCGACGACGATGGCATCGTCTGCCCTTGGTGGCAAGGGCATGTCGCAGCGTCTCGCCCGGGGTCAGGTCATGACGTTGCGTACGCGGAATGTGCAGTCAACCGGGCGGTGTTCTGGGATGATGAGCGTCACCGCGTGACGGTAGAGACACGATGAACAGGCTTGTCGCATCGGCGCTCAGGGGGACGACCGTGATTCTGGTCGGCGCGGTGCTGTTCCTTCCCACGCGGGGCGCGCCGGCCGGGCTGCGGGACTGGCAGCGCCTTCCACCTGCCGATCGCATCGTCCGCCGTGCACCGGGCGCCAGCGTTCTCTATGCGATATCGCGCGTGGACCACAGGCTCGTCGTGGTCGACACCGGTCCGCCGCCGTTCTCGGGAGGGACCTCCGGCAGTCTTGATCCGCGGAGGGAGCTGCAATCCCTCACCCGCAGGTCCGGCGTCGTCGTAGCGGGGCAGGTGGTGGCTATTCACTCCCAGGTGTCGCGCGACGGGACGTTTCTGGAGTCCACCGTCCAACTGCGCGTTGAGGAACTACTGAAGGCCACGGCCGCATCGACGCCAGCCGTCGGTGACGTTCTTCCGCTGCGTCTGCACGGCGGGACGCTGCGAAGGGACGGTCGCGAAGTGGTGGCCATGCGCAGCTGGGCCACCCTGCCCAGGGAGGGTGGCCGGTATCTCTACTTTCTCGTCGCGCTGGACGATGGGAGATTGCTGACCTCTCCGGAGACGGCATTGTTCGAGCTGACAGCCTGGGGGCTGAGGCGGCTTGGTGGAGACACGGCCGACCCTCGTGCGGAAGCGATGACTCGTATGACCGCCCGGTCCGCGTTTCGTGCCGTGAGGGCCGCGGCAACACTACCGAGGATCCCCTAGCGAGCGAGGTAGACGGGTCGATCGACGTTACACTCTCCTGGCGATGACCGCACGTACAGGTCGAGGTCGATCGCCCAAAGGTCATGAACGTCATGACCTGACCCCGGCGTTTCCGCCGACCCGCTTCTGGATGCCGCCGGAACTGCCGGGCGTCAGCTGCCTGGTGGCGCGGTTTACCGCTCAGCACTTCCCGCCGCACTCACACGAGGCGCTGGTGATTGCGGTGACCGAAGCCGGCGGCTCCCGCTACACCAGCCGCGGGCGCTCGGACGAGGCCACTGCCAGGCAGTTGCTGGTGTTCAACCCGGTCGAGCCGCACGCCGGCCACATGCACGGCAGCCGCGGCTGGCATTATCGCGGCTGGTACCTGTCCGAACGCGCGCTGCAGGCGATGGCCGCCGACACGGGACGACAGCGCGTGCCGGGCTTCACGGCCAACGCCGTGACCGATCCGTCGCTGATTGCCGCCTTCCTGAGCGCGCACCGGGAACTCGAGCATGGTGATCCTGCGCTGGCGCGTGAGCAGCTCGTCGAGGCGTGCGGACACCTGTTCTCGCGCTGGAGCGCCGATGCCTCCGCGCCGGTGGCGGCACCGCACGATCGGACGCACGTGGACCGCGCGCTCCGAGTCATCCGCGATCGGTTTCGTGAAGGCGTGGATCTCGACACACTCGCGCGGGCGGAAGGGCTGTCGCCGTTTCAGCTCATCCGGCAGTTCCGGCGTGTGACGGGCATGCCGCCGCATGCTCACCTGGTGCGCACACGTCTGCACCACGCCGTCGGCCGCATCCGCCGTGGCGCCGGCCTCACCGAGGCGGCGCTCGACGCCGGATTTTTCGATCAGGCGGCGCTGACGCGCGCGTTCCGCCGTGTCTATGGCATCACGCCAGGACAGTACCGGCTGGCGGTCCGCCAGCGTGGAGCGGTTCAGCGTTACTCATGAGTTGACGGTCCCGCAATTTCCGCCAAGACCGCTGGCTCCGCCACACTCGATGCTGACGAGCATCATGCCCGTCACAACCACTCCCGCCATCGCTCCCCGCATTGCCCTCCGGATTGCCATCGTCGGACTCGGCCGTGTCGGTGCGACGCTGGCCGTGGCGCTCCATCGCGCTGGATATCCGGTGACGGCAGTATTCGCCCGCGACCGTGCGCGTGCAGCGCTACTGGCGGCGGACGTGCCAGCGGTGGTGGCGTCCACTGTTCAGGAAGCCGTCGACGCGGCCGACCTCGTGCTGCTCACCGTGTCGGACGATGCCATTCAGGTGGTGTGCGAGTCGGTGCGGTGGCGTGATGGCCAGGGAGTGGTGCACTGCAGTGGCGCCCGCGAACTCGAAGCGCTGGCGGCCGCGCGTGCGTGTGGCGTGCGAACTGGGGCTTTTCACCCGCTGCAGATGTTTGCCACGCCGGCGGCGGCACTCGAGACGCTTCCCGGATGTTTCGTGACGGTCGATGCCGACGAGCCGCTCGCAATCGAGCTCGACGAGATGGCGCGGCGCCTGGCGTGCCGGCCCATGCGTCTCACCGGGGCCGACCGCGCGTTGTATCACGCGTCCGCGTATTACGTCGGTCCGTTCCTGCTGGCGCTGATGCGCGAAGCCGCGGCACTGTGGGCGACGTTCGGCCGGACGGAACGCGATGCGCTCGACGCGTTGACGCCGCTGCTGCGGGGGACCGTGGCCGCCGCGATCGAAGGAGGGCTGGCGCAGGGCATGGGCGGCTGCGTGGCCCGGGGCGATGCCGGCACCGTTGCGCGTCATCTGACGGCGCTCGACGCGTTTTCGCCGGAGGCCGCCGCGCTTTATCGCCAGCTGGCGCGCCGGACGATTCCGCTGGCGCTCGAACGAGGCACGCTGCCGGCGGCACGCGCCTCGGAGATCGAGCGGCTGCTCACCGGACCGGTGTGACGCTGGTGGATGCGCGCCCCGTGCGCCAGCTGCGCGGATGACGTGTCACGCGCCCTGGGGCTTCACTTCAATCGTTCGAGCCGGCCCTTGCGGCGGATCAGGTTCTGGTAGTCCCACTGGATGTCGCGGGCCTTGGCCAGCCAGCGCTTCAGGTTCTTCGTGTCGACCTGGTCGACGGACGTGTATCGAGCCTCGGCCGCCTTGAACGTGCCTTCCTTTTTCAGCTCCGGCTCCTCGAACGACTGCCCGCTCCAGAAGAGCAGGCGGACGCAGCTTTTCAGCTTGCTGTAGCCGACGATGGGATTCCCGTCCAGGAACCACACCGGATGGGCATGCCAGATCTTGTTCTCTGCCTCTGGCAGGTGCTGGTCGATCTGCTGCGCCAGCAGGTTGCAGATCGCCTGGTCGTCCGGTAATTGGGCGGCGTTGTATTTCGCGGTGTCCGGATGCATGGCCGCCTTTTCTATGTCGAGCGACACTCGTAGTCAACCTCAGGGCCGAAGCTGGCCACTTGCCGCACAGCAATTTGACGAACGAGCTGTCCGCCCACGACGCGCCATCACCACATCACCACATCATTAGATCGCACATTCCCGATCGTCACATCACCACCTCACCAGCTCACCAGATTCAGGCGAACAGATAAGAGCCCTTCTCCAACGTTGCGTCTGCCAGACGCCTCCGCATCTGCACCGTATTGACCGGTGTCACCTTCAGCAGGCGGCGCAGCGCGGCAAGCTGCGTTCGCAGCGTGTCGCCTTCGGCCATGGCGGCGAGCGCGTTGCGCGCGTTCAGCTCCACGCGTCCAGCCGCTTCGTGCGTGAACACGCTTGCGGCATCCGCGTGCAGCGCGGCATCCGCCGCTCCGCTGGCCGTCTGCGCCCGAAGCACCGCACTTTCGGCGGCACAGGTGTCGATGACGAGATCGGCAACGTAGGTGAGCACCTCCTGCTCGTGCTCCAGTTGCTCGTTGTACTTCTGCATGGCCGTGCCGGCCACCAGCAGCACCACCTTCTTGAACGCGGTGCAGGCGCGATGTTCGGCCGTGAGTACACCCGATTGTTCGTCCGCGAGCGGGATGGACGGATTCATGATTTCGTCCTGCAGCTTCCTGGCCTCGGCAATGAGCGGCAGCTCGCCCTTCAGGGCCTTCTTGATCAGCATGCCGGGGATGAGCAGGCGGTTGATTTCGTTCGTACCCTCGAAAATGCGGTTGACGCGCGAGTCGCGATAGTGACGCTCGGCGGGGTAGTCCTTCACGAAACCGTTGCCGCCGTGAATCTGCACGTTTTCGTCAATGATGTAGTGCACCACCTCGCTGCCCAGCACCTTGGCAATCGAGGCCTCGACGGCGAATTCTTCCAGCGCCGCCAGCAGCGGACCCGCCTCGTGGTCCGGCGCCGCATCCGCCGCAGCCATGTGCGCGTCGATGAGGCCGGCCGTGCGGTAGATGACGCTCTCGAGCGCGTACTCGCGCGCGGTCATCTCGCCCAGCTTGTGCTTGATGGCGCCAAAGGTGCCGATGGCCACGCCAAACTGCTTGCGCGTGGCGGCATATCTCGCGGATTCGGCCAGCGTGAACTTCGCGCCGCCCGAGGCCATGGCGCCCAGCTTGAAACGGCCGAAGTTGAGCACGTTGAAAGCCACCTTGTGGCCGCGGCCGATCTCGCCGAGCACCGCATCGGCCGGCACCTTCACGTCCTGCAGGATGACGGGCGTGGTCGACGAGCCATGCAGGCCCAGCTTGTGTTCTTCCTTTCCGCTCGTGACGCCCGGCCAGGCCTTTTCGACGATGAACGCCGTGAACTGCTCACCGTCCACCTTTGCAAAGACGATGAATACGTCGGCAAAACCGCCGTTGGTAATCCACATCTTTTCGCCGGACAGCACGAAACTCCCATCGTCCTGGCGTGTCGCTCTGGCCTTGGCCCCCAGCGCATCGGAACCCGAGCCCGACTCACTGAGGCAGTAAGCCCCGATTTGTTCGCCGGACATCAGCGGTGGCAGATATCGCTGCTTCTGCGCCTCGGTGCCGAACATGAAGATGGGGAGGATGACGAGGTTGGCCTGCGCCCCGAACGTGGCGCCAAACGACGCGTAGCGGGAGATCTCCTCCGAGACAATGAGCGTGGACACCTTGTCGAGTGCCACGCCGCCGTACGCCTCTGACACGTTGGTGCCGAACAGTCCCAGCGAGCCGCATTTCTTTGCCAGCTCACGGTTGAGCGCCCAGTCCTTCTGCTCGAGCCGCTCCACCGCCGGCAGCACGTCCTGCTCGACAAACTCCGCCGCCGTCTGCCCGATGAGCCGGTGCTCCTCTGTCCGCTTCTCGGGCGTCATGATCGACGAAGGCTCCACCTCCTCGATCAGCCACGCCCCACCCTTGATGCCTGCGCCGTTGGAACTCATGACCGCGTCTCCCTTCACATCCGTTCAAAAATTCCAGCCGCGCCCATGCCGCCGCCCACGCACATCGTCACCATGCCGTAGCGCGCTTGACGGCGCTGCATCTCGTAGACGATGGACGTGGTGAGCCTGGCGCCGGTGCAACCCAGCGGATGGCCAAGCGCAATGGCGCCGCCATTCACATTGAGCCGTTCCTGGTCGATGGGCAGCTCCTTCAGGCAGGCCAACACCTGTGAGGCAAAGGCCTCGTTGAGTTCGACCAGGTCGATGTCGTCAATCGACAGTCCCGTCTGTGCCAGCACCTTGCGGATGGCCGGCACCGGGCCAATTCCAAACAGCTCCGGCGGTACACCCGCGGTGGCGTAGCCAACGAAACGCGCCAGCGGTGTGAGGCCGAGTTCCCTGGCGAGTGCCGCTGACATGAGCACCAGGGCCGATGCGCCGTCGCTCGTCTGCGATGAATTGCCGGCGGTGACGGTACCGCTGACGTGGAACGCCGGGCGCAGTTTGGCAAGCGCTTCCAGTGAGGTGTCGCGCCGCGGCCCTTCGTCGGTGTCGAAAACCTGTTCGGCGACCGATGGCCGCCCATTGCCGGGTTGTGTCACACGCACGGTGACCGGCACGATTTCGTCACGGAAGCGGCCTTCGTCGATGGCGGCAATGGCGCGCGCATGACTGCGGGCGGAAAAGGCATCCTGCTCCTCCCGCAAGATGCTGGACTGCCGCGCGTGATTTTCGGCGACGAGGCCCGTGGTGAGATAGACGTCTGGATAATCATCGACGAGCACGGGATTGGGCGACACCTTGTTGCCGCCCATCGGCACGAGGCTCATGGACTCGGTGCCGCCGGCGACGACGCACGAGGCGTGGCCCAGCATGATGCGCTGGGCTCCGGTGGCAATGGCCTCGAGTCCAGACGCGCAGAAACGGTTGACCGTGACGGCCGATGCGTCCACGGGCACACCGGCTCGAAGCGATGCAATCCGCGCCACGTTCAGGCCCTGTTCACCCTCCGGCATCGCGCACCCCAGTACCACATCGTCTATGCGCGCCGCGTCGAGCGCGGGCACGCG
>CAZZGM010000048.1:0-1023 GCA_964653955.1 uncultured Bifidobacteriaceae bacterium
AAGGCAGAGGTCTGCAAAACCTCCATCCCCGGTTCAAATCCGGGCGGCGCCTCCATTCCACAGAGGGTCCATTCCGGTCACATGGGTGACTGTGGAATCCCAAGACAAGGATGACAGGTTCGGTTCTCTTCCCGTAGGCTGACCCGCCTACCCCGGAGAATCGATGGAATCAGAACAGGGACGCGTCCGTCAGCGCCGAGTCACGCACAACATCTGCTGATTGCGGGGATGATCCCAGCCGCCCAGGAGATGGGCACGGAGTCCGCACTGCGCCGCGAGACCCGCCAGTTCCTCGAAGGACTGATGGAAGGGGTCGGCGTCCCACTGCGTGAGCGCGTTGCCTGGGCGATGGCGGATCGGATCGAGGTGCACGGCGGACGGCGCTTCGAAGAACGTGCAGTAGAAGCGGCTGCCGGCGTGCATCACGGTCCGCATCTCGTGGAACGCGCGTCCGATGTGGTTCAGGAACAGGTGCGTGAAGACAGACACGCAGATGCCATAGTCGAATGTCGTGCCAAAGCGCGAGAGTCGAAAGGCCTCGTCTGCCAGCAGGCGCACCTCGCGCGGGTCGAGCCCGGCGCGTCGCAGTTCCAGGCGTCCGGCTGCGATGAGCGACGGGTTGACGTCGAGCCCGTGATACCGCCCCTGGTCCAGGTACCGGACGAAGTTCACCCCGCCCCGCAGCGCCCCGCAGCCAATATCTACGAGCGAGTGCGTGGGCGCCAGCCCCTGTGCGATCAGGAACCGCAGCTGCAGCGCGCCGATTTCCTCCCACAGGCCGCCGACAAACTGGCGGTGGGCGCCGGCCTCGATCTCGTCCTCGGTCAACGGACGGTGGTAGGCGTTCACACCGGCCATCGGGGTCAGCGGCGTCGCGACGCCGGCAATCGTCTCGTCCACGCGGTCTCCTGGCTAGCGCCCGGCCGGCTGCAGCCGGTACCCGGGTTCGTCGTCGAGACAATTCTCGAACGCCGTGCCGCGCAGCACGGCGCTCAGCTCGTCAAAGTTGTCGATCGTGTCGGC
>CAZZGM010000048.1:1033-7557 GCA_964653955.1 uncultured Bifidobacteriaceae bacterium
CCGTTCCTTCTGGGCGGGGCAGGTTCATCAGTGCCGATCGTGTCGGCCAGCGGCAACGACGACTGTTTCGCGATAGAGGCGCGGCCGCTCCCGCCCTCCGGCACGCCGAACCATGCCCACAACTCACGGAGCGCCGGGAGGGCGACCTCACCGGTCGGCGCCGGAAACAGGTCCGTGTAATCGAAGCGCCGGTAGTGCTCGTAGCCGTCGAACGACGCGGCGACCCGCGCGTCCTCGGCAGCCCACTGTTCGAGGCGCTGCAGTGCCCATGTCGAGGGCAGTGTGACGCGGCCATCTGCCGGCCGTGCCGTGCCCTGACGCACGATGTAGCATCCTGACTCCCACAACTTCATGTTGGAAACGAGGCTGCGCAGCAGGTTCCGCCGGGTCAGGTGCAACACCCGCACCTGCCGATCCCGCAGCAGCGGGAACAGCGTCGGCTCCGCAATCTCACGCCACGTACCGTTCAAGTGGTGCGTGCTGTTGTACTTGACGTCGATCACGATCAGTCGTTTGCCGGTCAGCCCCCGAAGGTGCTCGACGTACGCATCGAAAACCTCCGCGTGCCGATCGGGGAACGCCCGCGAGATGTCACCGGCGCAGTACTGCTCGAGGAACGTGAAGTAGTTGCCGGCGCGGACGTCGACGAGCGGCGAGAACCGCGCCTCCAGCTTGAACACCTCATCGAAGCAGTGAATCTCCGGATGGGTGGTCAGTACCGACCGCAGCGCGTTCGTGCCGCTGCGCTGGCGCGCCAGCAGGATGGTGACGTCGTTCGATGTCATGCGACCAGTGCGGGTGTGGCGCGGGACAACCGCGCCTCGATAAACGCCTGCGCCGAAGCGAAGGCCGGCGGCAGCGTCACGGCCCGAGCAAGGGCCTGCTCCCACGGCCGCTCCAGCAGCGACAGCGCCATCGGCGCAAGCTGCGCCGGATCCTCCGGCAACTGCACGGCCGCGATCGACGCCCATCGGTCGAAGCTCTTCACCTTGTTGAACGGCCAGGCCTGGTACAGCCACCGAGGCCCGTACACCTGATACTCCGGATGCTGAATGGGCAGATCCACGTCGTGCAGGATGACCCATGACCCGGGCTTCGCGAACGCCGTGGCCTGGAGCAGATCGATCAGCGGGAACGGATGTGCATGGTTCGCGTCGATGAACGTCAGATCGACACTGCCTGACGCGAGCGTCGCCGCCAGCGCCCGCGCGTCGGCGTCGAACGCGGTCTGCCATCGAGCCCGCGGCCGCGGATACATCTCCCGGCATGCCTGCCCCGTCGCGTAGCTCTCGTTGAAGTAGCAGGTGGCCAACAGGTCCACCGAGTGCAGCCGCCGGCTCTCCGGTTCGGGCAACTGGTCGAGCGCGCACAGGAGAACCGCGGACGACACGCCCGACGCCACACCCACTTCGACCACGGTTCTCGGCGCCATCGCGGCAATCATCTCGAACAGGAACGCCGCGTCTGAGCCGCTGACGTACCCGGTCACCCAGGAGGGTGGCTGATACATGGCCTTGAGCACCGACAGGTCGGGAGCGGTGTGTCCGAACCGCTGACGAAGACGTACCGCCGTCGAGGCCTCGGGTGCCTCCGGCGATTCGCCGTACACCAGTACGTGCTCGACCGGCACATCCTTCAGCCCGGCGTACATCTCGTGCTCCCATTCACGGGACGAGTAGAGCACCGCATCGGCCATGTCGGAGTGGAACGCCTCCGGCGTGACGCACGGCTGGCCGAGGAACCGTGGCATCGCCTGCCGATCGATGAAGCCGCCGATGAACGGCCCAAGGTCGGGACAGAGCGTCAGCAGCATCCGGGTGTGCTGGCCGGTGCCGTAGACGAACACGCGCGGCTCGGTCTCACGCCAGCGCCCGACCACCTCGGCCAGACGCGCCCGCACGCGGTCGATCTGCCGCACGTAGGGGTCGACGCCGGCGTCCGGCGTCATGCCCGCGAGCATCGCGAGCAGGTCGTCCGGCGTCGAAACGAGGCGCTCGTAGAGCCCGCGGCCTGGCGACTCGTAGCCGTCCGGGGTCATCACCGACTTCAACGTCCAGCCGAGATCCAGGTGCTCTGGCCGCTGCGTGTGAAACTGCTGCACGACCGCCTCGATTTCGGCATGCCCGCTGGCCCGCAGCGCGGCTGCCGGCACCGTGTAGAGGGCCGCCGGCAGGACGCCGATCGACAAGCCACGGCAGGCCGCTGCGACATAGGCCGGCCAGAAGGCGAAAGCGCCGAGCGGCGAGGACGCCCTCAGTACCGGAAGCGCTCGCGGCGCGGCAGCGAAGCAGGGGCCGCCGAGCGTGTTCTGCCGCCACGCCGTCTCGAGGGCGCCGCCGAGCGGCGTCATCACTCGCACGGCCGCGTCGTCGTCCTGGCGCACATAGTAGGACGTTGCGAGGTCCGTGCCTCCGTCGGCGACGGCCGTGAGCAGGCGTTGCGCGCACCCGGCGGACGGCGTCACGCGTGCGTCCACGAACAGGGCCGGCACGCCGGCGGGTTGCCACTCCTCGAAGCGCGCCCAGCGGCCTTTCGCCAGCAGGTCGTCCGCGGCGCTGAGACGCTGGCTCGCCGACGCGAGGGCCGAAGTATCTCCGGCGTTGGTGACGACGACATCGAAGTTGTGCCACGCGTTCGCGCGCGGTGACGGCGTCGGCCGCGCCAGCAACGTGCGGACGAACGCCACATGCGCGTCGTTGGCGGCGGCCACGTCGTAGCCCGAGCGGTAGTCGATGGTGACGTGCCCGTCGCGGCAGATGCGCCCGATGACTTGCGCGAGCGACGCCTCCGACGGTAGCGCCAGCAGGTGCTGGTTGGCGTCGCCGACGATCTCGGGAATGCCGCCGATGCGTGTCGAGACGTACGGGATGCGGCGTGTATGCAGCTCGATCACCGCATAGGGCAGGTTGTCCACGAGGCTGGGCGCCACGACCAGCGTGTGCGGTTGCGCTGCCAGCCAGGCCTGCGCTTCCAGCGAACCGAGGTTGCTGATCACCTGCCAGTCGAGCCCGGGCACCAGGGCCATCTGTTCGGCGATGAATTCCCCGCTCGGCCGCCCCTCGACAGTCGACGGCTTGCCCAGGAACGTCACGCGGTCCACGTACTGCCGCAGGCCAGAATCGTTCACGAGCGCACGGCAGAAGAGGTGCAGCCCTTTGCGTGTCTCGAGTCGCCCGAAGAACACGAGGTGGCGAAACGGGCCGGCGTGCGTCACCGGCTCCGCGGGCTGCGCGAGCGACGGATCGAAGCAGTACGGGATGACCGCCGACGTAGCCTCGAGCCCCCAGCGCGATGAGGCCCACTCGGCCATATGCCGCGACGGGGCGATCACGCGATCCGCAAGACGCGCCGATTCCTTCTCGAGCGCATCGATCGTCAGGTCCTGTGGGCCGCCGGGCAGGCGGTGCATCCCCTCGTACACCCACTGGCGACAGGAGTGCATCGTGGTCGCCATCCGGGTCTGCGTCAGCGCGAGGCCCGTACGGCGTGCCTGCAGGGCACGTGCTCCGTTCGCCTGGAACTCCTGGAACAGCACGAGATCGAATGCCTGCCGTTGCAGCCAGGCCAGCGTCAGTTCTGCCGTGCGCTCCTCGGGGCAGCACAAGTCGTACTGCGCGAGCCACGTGGCATCAGCCGCCGTCGTTGCCCGTGACAGATCCACGTAGCGGAACGGCGCGGACGTCGCGTAGTGGTGCGCCCAGTACTCCGGCGTCTCACGCTGCGTCGTGCCGGTGTACAACACGGTTACGTCGTGACCGGCGCGTCCAAGGGCCGCCGCCTCCCAATAGCAGGCGGTGCCCACGCCCCCATTCGGGAAGGGGCCAATGAACTCGGGTGAGACGATGCAGATGCGCGGTGTGGACATGACCCCTTCAGGCGCGGACCGGGAGTTGCGGCCGGTAGTTGAAATAATCGACCCAGTTCGACGCGTGCGTGACCGCCGCGTCGTAGAGCTCCACTGCCTCGTCTACCTGGTCGAACGATAGAGCCAGCGACACCAGATTGCACTGCTGGGCGGTCCACTCGCGGCTCCCTGGGGCGAACGTGTGCTGAGCCAACGCCAGGGCCCGCAGCCGGTCGTAGCCGAGGTCACGGAGCTGCGCCGGCAGTTCACCCGGCGCCAGTTCGCGGTCCCACCGGTAGCAGGCGGTCGCCCAGGGCATCGACCCCAGATACGTCACGTGGTCCTTCAGCAACTCCATGGTGATGGAGAGCCACGGCGTGTGCGGCCAGTGGTAGTCCTGCTGGATCACCGTCGACACGCCGGGAATGAGCCGCGGGAAGAAGGTGTGCAACAGGAAGTCGTTGATCTCCCAGGTCTTCGCCACGTCGATGAAGAGGATCTCGATCGGGTGTGTCGCGGGCCACTCGGTCGTGACGATGTCGCCTTCGTGCACGGTCACGAAGGACGCGACGGACGCGATGGCCTGCTCGTAGAACGGCCGTGTGGACACACCTTCCGGATAGCCGTCGATGAACTGCGGCACGAACGTGTCGGCGATGAACCGGTCGTACGAATGCACGCGGCCCGCCTTCGGGAAAGCACCGGGGTTGTCTTTGAGCCCGTGGCCCAGAGCCAGGGTCGAGCCTCCAAGGAACGCGCCGCCGTCCACGATTTCACCATGGCCGGTGAACTGGTCACGTGCGAGCGTGTACAGCAGATCGAGTTCCTGCGCGCTGAGCATCGTCTTCGCGCGTTTGACGACGTCTGGGAGAATCTGTGATTCGGTCGGCCTCACCATGTGCTCCTGATAGGTAGCGGACGCTGCGGAAGTGGCAAGACGTGTACCTCGCCGGCCATCTGCTGCGGCGTGCCGCAACCTGGCCGCTTTCCGAGGAATGTGGGCTGTTTCAGAACAATGGGTGCGCGTACGGGCGTGTCGGCGTAACGTCCGGTGTCGGCCGACCGACACGTCGACCGGCACCGAACGGGTCGCCGTCAGGCCTCGGCGGCCGCTCCGCCAATTTCCCAGGAACACCGCTCGCGTGGCTGGCTTCCATCCCTGGCACGGGTCGTGCTGCCGCATGGCTGCTACCACAGGAGATTACCGATGTCAGGTGACGCAACGCCCGATTCGCCACGCCGGAGATTGAAATGCTATCTGCCGTTCCAGAGGTCGACGGTGGTCGAAAACGGCAACGTCTATCCTTGCCTCTGCCCGTCCTGGTTGAAAGCTGATGGCGTCGTGGGTAACACGAAAGAGGCGCGGCTGCCGGAGATCTGGAACGGTGAGGGATACCAGCGTGTCCGCGCGCTGTTCCTCGAAGGCCGCTATGGAGAACTGTGCCGTGAGGAGATCTGCCCCTACCTCCGGGGCGAGCAGACGGCGGCTCAGCCGGCCGACGAAGTGCTCGCGGCGGTCGAGGCTGGACAGACGATCGTCGAGTACGGGATCAAGACCCTGCAGCACGACGTCGACAAAGGCTGCAACTTGAACTGCACGATGTGCCGTGAGGAGAAGATTGCTCCGGACGCGGACAATGTCGCACGGGCGCTCCGCGACGTCGACGACGCGGCGGAACTGGGCTCCCTTCAGGCGGTCAACTGGTCGGGCGCCGGCGAGGTCCTGGCGATGGCGCCGATCGTTCGCGCAATGGAGACCGATCGGTTCTCCAGCGGTGGCATCAGGCTCGGGATCACGACGAACCTGACGTTCTTCAACGAGAGCATGTGGTCCCGGATAGGTCACAACCAGATCTGGCTGACGGTCTCGATCGATGGCTGTTCACCGGAGGTCTATGAACCGATTCGGGTTGGTGCCCGCTGGGACACGGTCCTTGCCAACCTGCGAATGGTTGCCGAACTCAGGCGCACGGGCCGTCTCCGCAAACTGGTCTGGAACTACACGGTCATGCGACAGAACGTGCGCGACGTCACAGGGCCATCGCCCTCGCCGAAGAACTCGGCCTCGACCAGATTCTGATCAACGCGCAGTTGGGGCGTCTGTCGCGGACCGATGGCAACATGTTCGAGGACCTCGATCTCGACGCGCTCGACGCCCTGTACGAACAGCTCGAGCGCGCCGACGCGTTCGCCAACCCACGCGTGCTGATCTCCACGACCGGGATGCGCGATCGTCGCTACCGTACCGTCGCGTATCGTGTCGAGTTGGCACAGCACATCTACGGCCGCCGCTTCCAGACCGGGGCGAATCTGATGCAGATGATCTGGCTGCACAGCGACGCCCTGCGCGTGCTGCGGCAAACGATCGTCGATGTCGACGCAGGACAGGTCGAATTACCCGATTCACTGCCACCGGCAAGCGTGGCGTTCCTTCAGCACGTTGCCGACCCGCTCCGCACAGACTGGATCGTTCAGTGGCAGACGGCGTTGACACAGGGATTGTTCGGGCTCGACATCAAGAGTGCCCGCGCCAGGATGGAGAGCGAACGCGAGACCATCGCTCAAGTGGCCACACTGCTCGAGGTAGTGGAACGACGCTCGTCCGGCGGCACGCAGCGGCTGGCGTCCTGAGATCCTGCCGGCGTCCCGGCCGCAGTCGGCGCCGGCACGGCGTCGGTCA
>CAZZGM010000048.1:7567-9574 GCA_964653955.1 uncultured Bifidobacteriaceae bacterium
ATCGGCACGCGGTTCCGATAGGTCTGATACGACGGACCGTGTTCGTAGGCTAGGGCGCGCTCCTCGAACTGGATGGCAATGAGGATGTAGGCGGTGGTGGCGACGGCGAAGACCAGTCGCGTGATGGTCATGGTGGGCTCGGCCCAGAACGCGATGATGAACCCGAGATAGAGCGGATGCCGCACAAGGCGGTACGGTGCCGGCGTGACGAAGTCGACGCGCGTGTACTGGCGCTCCGTCGCATACAGCCACACCTGACGTAGACCGAACAGGTCGAAGTGATCGATGTAGAACGTCATCACCAGCACCTGTAGCCATCCGGCGGAAAACAGCGCCCACACCAGCGTGCGGGCGGCTGGATGTTCGATGTGCCACACCTGCCCGTCGAGCGGCTGCCACTGCCAGAACAGCAAATCGAGCGCGAGACTGGCGAAGAGCACGTAGGTGGACCGCTCGATGGCCCAAGGCACCGTCTGCGTCCACACCGCTTGAACCATCGGCGGGCCATCAGGCTGTGCTGCACGGCAAACACACCGAGCAATGCCGCGTTGACGGCCAGGGCCGTTGGCAACGGCGCCGTGGTGCTGTCACCGACCAAGCGCCCCTTCCACCGCCTCGGCAATCCGGGCGCTCAGCTCGGAGAGCTCGTCTTCGGTTCCCCTGAAGTCTTCTACCCACAGCTTCCGGTTCAGGGTGCTGTCGGCCAGCCGTGCTTCCACACGAAGGCCGCCGCGCTCGCGGTGAACCATGGCTTCCACCAGCCAACGGGCATTCAGCGTGTCGGCCACTTCGTGCAACACGCGCGGCTCGCTCGCGAACTGCGCGGCACTCGACCGAGGCACCACCTCGAACGTGCCGCGCCGGACGAGATTGCTGGTGACGGCTCCGGTGATGACCGACGCCGCCGCGCGCAGATCTTCGTCTGGAACTATGGTTGCGAAGGGCAGCACGGCGAGGCGGGAATCGCGGGCGCTGGCGTCGGCGGAAGCCGACGTGCGCAGCAGGTGCGCGGTCCCGGCTACGACCAGAAGCAGGAGCGTTACCGCCCAGAGCACGGCGCGAGCACCGGAGCGGACCGTAGGTGTGGTGTCGTGGGCGCGGCCGGGGATTGCCCCGGGGCTGGTTACTGCACCATCACGACCGGACCTCGACTCGAGGCCATCGAGGACCGCGTGACCGGCCGCAGTGACGACACCCGCACCTGAATCGAGCGCGGGGAGCGGGACGGCAGGTGCAACCGGCTCCAGCGGCTCCTTGCGGCGCGTCTCGAACAGCGGCACGTAACTGCCGCGGCGCGCCTTGATCACTATCGGGTCGTCGACGCCCGGACCGGCGTAGTACTCGTCCAGCTTGGTCCGCAGCCGTCGCATTTCCACGCGGACGATGGAGTCGAGGCGCGGGTCGTAGTCGGGACCGCGGTCGAAAACTTCGGTGCCAACGAGGAATTCCTTGATGTCGCCGGCATGCCCATCGAGCGTGCGCTCGACGAGGAATCGCAGCAGCCGGCTCAGCCGGCCGGCATTCACGAAGCTGTCGCTGGCCAGAATACGTTCGAGCTGGGCATGCACGGCAGCGGCCGTCTGGTCGGACTGCACGGGCAGAGTATGACGCAGGACCGGGGCCGTCACGTCTCCGGGCGGCCATTTTGCGGGGTGAGTAACAGTGACATCACCGCAACTGACGCCAATACCCCTGTGCCGGTGACAGACGATGGCTCCACCGCGCTCGTGTCGAGCGGGTGGAGGTTGATGATCATGTCCGTGCACCAGTCGCTGAGCCGCACCGTGTTGGCTGCCGCACTCGCTCTCGTGCTTGCCGCACCGGCGGTGGCCGGGCCGCCATTGCTGTGTGATCCGTTCGAACCCGGGCCGGGCGCGGCACTGCTGCCCTGGGGCGATGTCACGCAAACCGCCGCCTGGCTCAATATCTGGCCGGATGAAATCTACGGCAGCACCGAAACCGGCATTCTCGCCTGGCGCTACCGCCAGCAGGAGGAGATCGCCTGGC
>CAZZGM010000048.1:9584-12533 GCA_964653955.1 uncultured Bifidobacteriaceae bacterium
GCGGGTGGAACGCGCCAGACGCAACGTACGACACGCGCCGGCTGGTTTCGGAGACGCTGCAGTTCCTGTCTCCGGACGCGCCGGTACTGGCGCGCATGGAGAACCTGCGCCGTGCCGCGCTCTATGCGGCGCAGGACCGGCACGTCGGAGCGGAACTGCTCTCGGCCGTCCTGGCGCGGGCCAGGGAAGCAGGCGGATCGGCACGCGAGCGCGCCCTGGCGAACTTCGACGCCGGCTATCTCATCGAGACCTATCGGCAGGCCTATCAGGTACTGAAGTTCCGGATGCTGAGTGGCGCCGTCGAGGACGCCTGGGCCTTCGACACCGAGCCGATCCAGGACGGCTATCCGATGGTGCAGTGGGCGCTGGCTTTGTCCGGACCGGATCCCGTCATGGAATATGCCGCATCGCTGATGACCAGTGGTGCGAGCTCGCTGGCACACCGGCGGCGTGCGCTGGAAGGAAAGGCGGACCCTGTACTGGCACGGCATCTGGCGAGGTGAACGTGGCAGCACTGCTGGCGGATCTTCGGGACGCGTGGCGCGCGGTGCGGCGGGCACCCGGTATGGCCATCGTGGTGGTGGTCACCCTGGGCGCCGGGTTGGCGTTGTGCCTTTTCGTCCTGACCGTGGCTCACGCGTATGTCGGCCGAAGCCTGCCGTACCCGGAGGCCGAGCGACTCTACAGCGTGTCGTGGTCTCAGCCCGGCCAGCGGACACCGCGCGGCCTCGACGAACTCGACTGGTCCGCGGTGGGAGACGTGGTGGAACACGCCGTGGCGTGGGACCTCGATGTGTTTTATTTGCTCGGCGGCAGCTATCCCGAGGCGGCTCCTGGTGCATGGGTGACCCCTGGCTTCTCCGAGGCGCTCGGGGTGCGCGTGATCCTCGGCCGGGGACTGCAGGCCGGCGACTTCGTGCCCGGGCGTGCTCCCGTCGTGCTCATCAGCCATCGACTGTGGCACGCCGGCTTTGCCGGTGATCCCGCCGTTGTCGGGCGCGCGTTCGATGCCTATGTGAGCGACCGACCGGACGAGCCGGAACAGTTCACCATTGTCGGCGTCCTGCCTCCGGGATTCTGGCACGTCAACGCCTACACCGACGTGCTGGCACCGCTCACGGCGCCGGCTTACCCGTATATGGTGCGCGGCCGCGCCGGCGTGGGACCGGAAGCCGTGAGCGAGCGGCTCACCACGTTTGTCAGAAGCGGGGCCGCCGATGTTCCGGAGGAGTGGCGTGCCGTGGTGATGCCGGTGCAGCAGGCCTACACGGCTGCGGTGCGTCCGTTGCTGTGGGCCGTGGGTGCCGCTGCCGTGCTGGTGCTGCTCATCGCGTGCGCGAACGTCGCCATCCTGCTGCTGGTCCGTAATCATCGCCGGCAGCGCGAGGCGGCGCTGCGCCTGGCGCTTGGCGCGAGCCACTGGCGCATTGTCCGCGGCCGGGCGATCGAGGCGACTATCCTTGGGGGAGCCGCAACCGTCGTCGGGCTTGCGGCCAGTACGGTGCTGGTGTGGTGGCTGGCACCGGGAGTCGAACGTCCGCTTGGCCGCAGTGTGCCTGGCGGACTGACGTCGCTGGCGCCTGACAGCACACTCATCGCGATGGCTGTTGGCGCCGGGCTGCTGACCACGTTGGTGTTCTCGCTGATCCCGCTGCTGGCGCCTGGCCCACCACGACCCTCCGGATTCGATTTCGCCCGAACGTCAACGGAAACACCAGGCGCACGACGCTTCCGCGACGCGCTTCTTGCACTGGAAGTCGCCGCATCGCTGGCGCTCGTCGTGGGCGCGCTCCTCGTGGTCGAAAGCGCCCGCCGCATGGTGGCCGTGGATCTCGGCGTCGACACGAATGTCGTGTTTGCGAGTGTCGGACTCCGCGACGGCACGTATCCGGACGCGACAAGCCGGGCAGCGTTTTACGATCGACTGCTGCCGCGCGTGCAGGCGTTGGTACCGGGCAGTCGTATTGCGGCCACGGACTGGTGGCCGCTGCAGCCGCCGCGGCCCCGCGAGGTGGAAGCCGTCATGAACGGCACCAGCGTACGTGGCCGCGCGGGCGTGCTGGCCGTGAGCGCCGGGTACTTCGAGGCGCTCGACGTTGCCATTCGTGATGGGCGGGCCATCGAGGAGAGCGACCGCCTGGGACGTGCGCCGGTTGCCGTGATCAGTGAATCACTGGCTCATCGCCTGTGGCCATCCGGCCGGGCCGTGGGCCAGATGATACGGGTGGGTGCCGCCGATGGCGCCGAGCCCGAGTCAGCACGGGAGTTGACCGTGGTCGGTGTTGCCGCTGACGTCCGGCAATCGTATGGCGACACGGATCTCGAGGACGTCTACGTGCCGTTCAGTCAGCAGCCGAACCGGTTTGGCTACGTCTATCTGCGCGGCCCCGGTGCTGACGGCCTGTCCGCACGCGTGCTGCGCGAAACCACGGCCAGTGTGGGACGCGACGCGGCAGTCGGCGAACCGCAGGTGCTGTCGGTCGTCGCTCGAAACGAACTGGCTCGTCCGCTGTGGCTGGCCGGTGTACTGACCGTGTTTGCCGCGGCCGCCGCGGCACTGGCCCTGCTGGGGCTCTACGGTGCGATGGCCTATGCGGTGCGCCAGCGTGAGCGTGAGGTGGCTATCCGGATGGCGCTGGGTGCCGGCCGGGGTGCAGTGGCGGCGTTGTTCCTCAGGCAGGGTTTGTCTGTGCTTGGCGCCGGCCTGGCGCTGGGTGTTCCGGGCGCCCTTGGCCTCGGGCGCCTGCTTGCCAGTCAGTTGTTCGGCGTGTCGCCCGCCGAACCGGGGTTGGTGCTCGGCGCGTTGCTCGTTGTCGTTGCCGGCGGAGTGGCCGCCATCTACCGGCCAGCCCGCGGCGCCACCACCATCGATGCCGCCGAGCGGTTGAAGCAGGACTAGTGGAGCGTATCAACTGATTTGCTAGTGCCTACAGATCTCTCGGGGAGCGT
>CAZZGM010000049.1:0-5163 GCA_964653955.1 uncultured Bifidobacteriaceae bacterium
GAACACTGGCCGCCATCGCCGGACTGGTGCACACGCTGGAACGCGAGTACGGCGGGCCGGCCGCCGTGGGCGTGGGCATCCCGGGTGCGATATCCCCGGCGACCGGCCTCGTAAAAAACGCCAATTCGACGTGGTTGATTGGACGCCCCCTCGATCAGGACCTCGCGCGCGTGCTCGGCCGCCCCATCCGCCTGGCCAACGACGCCAACTGCTTTGCGCTGTCCGAAGCCACGGATGGCGCTGGCACGGGCGCGCACGTCGTATTTGGCGTCATCCTCGGCACGGGCGTTGGCGGCGGGATTGTCGTAGGCGGCTCCCTTCTGGAAGGCGCGCATCGTATTGCCGGCGAGTGGGGACACAATCCGCTGCCCTGGCCCGAAGCCGACGAGCGGCCAGGCCCCGCCTGTTACTGCGGACGCCACGGCTGCATCGAAACCTGGCTGGCCGGTCCCGCGCTGGCACACCAGTTCGTCACCGACACCGGCCGCGCCTTGTCGCCACACGCCATTGCCGACGAAGCCCGGTCCGGCGGAGCCGCCGCGTCGCGCGCCCTGTCACGCTACGCCAATCGTCTCGCGCGGGGACTCGCCGCCATCGTCAACCTCCTCGACCCCGACGTCATTGTCCTGGGCGGTGGCGTATCGAACATCGACTCGCTGTACACACAGGTTCCCGAACAGTGGCGAGCGTTCGTGTTCTCGGATGAAGTGCGCACGCGGCTCGTGCCGGCTCGCCATGGCGACTCGAGCGGCGTACGCGGCGCGGCGTGGCTGTGGGGACGATGAAACGACGCGCGCCGGCCTAGCGGACGTCCAGGGAATAGACGGCTACCGGCCACACTGGATTGCCGCGGCGGCGGGCCAGCGGCCCGGGCGGCCGTGGATCGTTCGCGTCGACGGGCACGACGCCAAGGTACCGTACGCCGATCTGATTGAAACCACGACGAAAGATCCGCGACACGGCCTCCGCCGGTATCCGGAGCGTGGCCGTCGTCGCGTCCGGCAACCCCGCGTCGAAGCGACCGACTTCGTGTCCGTTCACGTGCAGCGCCAGTTGCGCCTGCACGGGTGGTTCCTCGAATCGTGTGCGCGTGCGAATGCTGATCGTGACATCACGCGTGCCATCGAGATCCAGTGGCGCGGCAAGGACCGCCGGCGTTCCACCAATCCACCAGCACGGTCCCCAGTCGTCACCACCGGGAACGTCCCAACCCGACAACAGATACTTCTCCACCGCGCGGTCGAACGTCGCCGTGAAGGTGGCCTGCGGCGTTTCGGGCGCCAGCACGTCGTACTTGTCCACCGGCAGGCCCTCGCGCCAGGCGAACCAGGCGTTGGCCGGAAATGCAAAGGGATACCAGTAAGGCGATCGTGTGTGCAGTTCCGCCTGCTGCCGCACCATGCGGCCAAAAGACACGGGCTCGTCCTTCGGCAGATAACCGGCGGTGTACTGCACCATCAGCAGGTGGTTCCACCACAGGGCGCCCGCAACGATCGGCGCCAGCAAGACGATGGGACGCCGCAACGTCGCTTCGATGACCAGTGCCAGCCCGGGTGCCAGCATGGCCAGCGTGGCCGAAAAACGCCGCCCGCCAAACGACCAGCCAGCCGCCCAATCCTGCGTGGCACCGTTCACCCAGGCCGTCATGAACACCAGCGTCAGGCCCGCCGCCGCCCAGCGCCACTCACGGCGCAGATAAACCACGAGCCCCACCACCGCCACATACGCCACCGGCGACCACGACAGAAACCCGTGCCACGACGAAAACAGCGTGTCGAGCCAGCGTGACTGCAGCGGGTTGAAGTAGCCGCCCTGCCCGAACAGGCTGTAGTCGTGCCGTGTGAACAACACGTAGCTGTGGATCAGCTGCAGCAGAATCCAGGGCAGCGCCCCGAGAAACGCCCAGCCAGCCAGCCGCGCCGCCGCGCGCACCCGCACACCGGCGGCGAGACCCGTGGCAGTAAGCACGATCAGGGCGGGATAGACCGCAAACACGGCCTCCTGTGAGCGCGCCAGGAACGCAAGGCCCAGCAACGTGCCCAGCACCAGCGCCTGACGCACGGACGGAGTCACGAGCGGCGCCGGCCCTCCCGCGCCAGACTCGCCGTGCGCAGCCACTTCGGAAAACGGTTTCAACCACGCCGCGGCGCACACCACGAACAGCGTCACGAAACCGAACGACGCGGCGTGCGTCATGGACGGCTCGTACACCATGTACCAGTAGAGCGGCGTGGCGCCGAAGATCAACACCACGGCCAGCAGCGCCACGGCGGGCGCAAACCGCTGCCGCAGATGCCACTGCAGGGCAAAGAGACCCGCCGCGCCAATGGCAAACGACGACATCAGCACGGCCCGGACATACGGCAGGCCAAGCCCGATGGCCACGCTCTCCGCCGGCGCCGGCCACAGTCCCAGCGTGCGGCCCAGCGTATCGACGAGAGCCACCGCCAGATAGAGCGGCAGCCACACCAGCACCGGCCCGACCGGCACCACGTAGTTGGGACGAAGCGGCTGCCCGAGAAACAGGTACTCGGCTTCGACGTCGAGATCACGATCGAAAATGGCGCTGCGGAGTTGCGTGAAATAGGTGACGCCGTCCGTAGTAATGCCGTGCGCGTCGGCCATCTGCACACCCAACGCGTACAACAGCACGAGCGCCAGCACATGGCCATCCGCCGTCTCACGTACAAACGTGACCCAGGCCGCGCCACGCCGCCGCGCCAACAGCACGGAGACGACGCCCAGGATGGGCAACCCCAACGAAACGGTGATCCAGAGAGAGGGTCTCGACGGCAGCAGCAGGAGGCCCCCGAGCCAGAAAACTATGAGCGCTGGCAGCACCGCCCCCGATGATACCCCGCGTGCCGGATCAGCGCGGTGGTGGCGTGGCTGCCGCCGTATCGACCACGCTGTAGACAATGGAGGCAAACATCATCTCGTCGGTGGTCAACCCACCCCACGTGACAGCGATGTCAGGATTGGGATTGTCGGGATTGCCGCGCGAGTTGTCGTACACGGCCACGGCATGAATGCGGCTTCCGGCCTTCACCTGCAGCGGCTCTGCCAACAGGTAATTGAGCTGCCAGTTGAAATCGAACTGCGGCACTGACAACAGCGGTGTCACCGTACCATCCGGCGCGCGCAGTTCCATCTGCCAGCTCTTCCCGCGCAGATGACTGTGCGGCCCCAGGCTCCACAACAGCACGTCTGACGTGAACCTGACGCTGGCTTCCACGGGATGATTCGGTGCGCCTGGCGGAATGTTGAAACGTTCCTGCGCCAGGGACACGGTCTTGAGCGCGGTCCGCGGCGGCGTCTTCGCAAAACGGAACGCAACACGCGTCTGATCCCTGGTCGCCACGCCCGTCGTCGTGTAGTGCACGTGAAGCGTGAGCACCGTGCCGGCCTTCAGCAGCTTGGCCGTGCCCGGGGGATACACATCCGGGCCGGTCCCCACGGCCACCGACGCGAGGTTGGGCCCCCAGCCAATCAGCGGCGGCTCCAGATCGCCACACACTTCGTCGAGACACAGCTCGCCCGACGAAGGCTGGCGCAGGTCGGGTCCGGCCTGCGCGAACACCCGAAGGTGATGCACCGCACGTGGATCGCCGGGGCGGATTTCAATGGCCTCTACCCACGTGTCCTCGGTGAGATTCGTCGGGACCTTGAAGAACTGGTAGTCGACGATGCCGGTGGCGGGCAGTTCGAACGGCTCGTCCATCCCGACAACCAGATCGGGCGTGCCAATCTGCCATTCGTCGGAATATTCCGGTGCTGCCGGCGGTGCAACATCGCCGCGCGGCGCACCTGCGTCCACCCATCGAACGATGGTGGCCACTTCGTCGCGCGTCAGCGACGGGTCATTGGCAAAGTGGCCGATGGTGGGGTCCGCGCCCCAGGGGGGCATCTTCAACCCGACGACCTGCTTGACGATGGCCCGCGCCCAGGGACGCGACTCCTCATACGTCCGCAGGGCCATCGGGGCTATCTGGCCGGGGCGATGGCACGACGTGCAGTGTTTGTGGAAGATGGGTGCCACATCCACAAACGTCGGCGGGGCCGCCGCCGGAGTCGCCTGCCCCTGGGTGGGAACCACCTGTGCGGCGGCGATCAACATGCCGGCGCCAGCCACCACGACCGCACGGGCTAGAATGTGCACCTGAAAAGGGTAACTCAACTGGGAGCCAGACGAGGAACGACATCGGTATTGCTGCCAACCGCGCTTGCGGCCGCCACCTTCCTGGCGGCGCTGGCCACGGGCTCTCACCTCCGCTTCTACACAATCCTCAACGATTTCTGGGGCACGTTCTTCCTCGGTGAGCACCTGAGTCTGGCCGACACGCGTACGCTGCACAATGGCTTCTTCCCGCCGGGGTATCCGCTGGTGCTGCGCCTGCTGCTGTCGGACGACATCCTGGTGCGGGCCTACGTGCTTACGGCGCTGTCCGCGGCGGCCACGCTCTGGGTGACCGTGCGTTTCGCGGCGTCCATCGCCTGGCCGTGGGCAGCCGCCGGCGCGGGTGTGTTGCTGGCACTGCACCCGCTGTTCTTCCTGTACGGCATCACGACGGGTCCCGATGCGCCCACGCTGGCGTTGTCGACGACTGGCCTGCTGCTCCTGATGACGGGCGTGGCGCACCCGGAAGGACCGTGGCGCCTGCGATGGTGCCTGCTGGGTGGTCTGCTGCTGGGCACCGCGGGCCTGCTCCGCGCCATCACGGCTTCCCGTTTGCCGTGGCCGGTCTCATCGCGGTGCTGATGACCTGGCCCGCGCGCTGGCAACTGGCGGGGATGGCGGCCGCGGCCGTTGGCGCCATGGCTGGCGTGCAGGCAGCCGTGAACCTCGCTGCCGGCGTTGGCGCGTTCGAGTCGGCGCAAGCCTTCAACGTCTACAAAACGTTCAACCCGGTGGACTGGTTCCACCTGAACACGAACTATCCGGACCGGGTGCTGGACGTCATCAGGCTCTCACCCGAACGGTTCCTTCAGGCGTGGTGGGCCAGCCTCTCCCCCTCTCTCTGGCTCATCGTCCCGGCCGCGACTGCTGTCGTGGCGTGCCGGCAGGCACAACGCCGGATGGCCGTGTGTCTCGTGCTGATCCTGTGCCTGTATCTGCCCGTGCAGGCCGTCGGCGGCGGCCCGCGCGGGCCGCTGCTGGTGCTA
>CAZZGM010000049.1:5173-12532 GCA_964653955.1 uncultured Bifidobacteriaceae bacterium
GCACTCACGCTCGACGGTATCAGGCAGCGCCTCGGTGCCGCGGTAGCGCGCCCGCAGCTGGCCGGCGCGGTGCTCGTCATGATCGCACTTGGCGTGGCGGCGCTGAGGTGGGTCCCGGAGAACGTGGCCAATGTGCGGACGTTCCGCGCCGTGGCCGATCTGTGGCGCACAACGGAAGCGGCGCTACGAGCCGACGGCGTGCGGTCGCCATCCGCAGTGTTCACCGACAGTTTCGACTTTTATTTCACGACGGTCCGCTCGCCGCGCACGTGGGACTACCGTCCACGCGGCACGGGCGGCTGGGCACAGATCGATTTGTATGGCTACCACCGGGTGCACCCGCCCCTCGACACCTCGTCACTGCCGGCCTTCCTCGACGGGTGCCGGGCGCAGGGCATCACGCACCTCGTCCTGCTCTCGACCGCCGGCCTCGTGCTCGAACCGCTCGGCCGCATTCACGCCGGTGGCGAGCTTCCGGAGGGCCTGCGGCACGTGACCGACCTGCCCGGCATCCGGATCGTCGCGCTCGACGATGGGCGGATGCGACGGTAGTCGGGGCATCGTACAATCAGGCCCGCATGTGGTCCGTAGCCGCCAGCATTGCGACCGCCGTCGCTCTGTACTTCGGGCGCAGCGTCCTTGACGTCGCCTGGCTGGACGGGCGGGCGGTGCGGATGGCGCTGCTGCCGCCCTGGGAAAGCGCACTCGGCTTCCTGCTGCTGACCGCGCTCGGGCTGCTGCTCATCGATCGATGGCGGCGCTCGACGACGCCGGCAGCGCTCCTCCCGCTCTCCGCGCTGGTTTCGCCGTTCATTGGCCTGTCGGTGTTGGCCCTGCCCTTTCTTCCCGTTTTGCCAGATCGCTGGCCCGTGCTGCAGACGCTGGCGGGCCCCATGGGCCTGCTCGTGTGGCTCGTCGTGGGCGGATTGGCGGCATGGACCTGGACGCAGCACCGGCTGGTCTCGTTCACCTGGCTGATTCCGACGACACGAACCAGGCAGATGGTGCTGATTGGGCTGGCCACGGCCCTCATCAGCAGCACGACGGCATCGCGGTTTACCGGAACCGTACTGGCGCCGGCCGGAGATGAGCCGCACTACCTGATCATCGCGCAGAGCCTGTGGCGCGACGGCGACTTCAAGATCGAAAACAACCATCAGCGTGGTGACTACCGCGAGTACTTCGCGCGCGACCTCGACCCGCACTACCTGACACGTGGCAGCGACGGTGAGATCTACTCGATTCACCCGGTGGGGCTGCCCGTCCTGCTGGCTCCCGTCTATGCCGCCGGTGGCTACCACCTCGTGGTGGTTGCGCTCATTGTGATGGCGGCCACTGCCGCAGCACTGATGTGGGGCTGGGTTGCGACGGCCCTCGCTTCACCAACGGCCGCCACGTTTGCCTGGGCGGTCATTGCCGCCTCGTCACCGTTTCTCTTCAATACCTTCACCGTCTACCCGGAAATTGCCGCGGCGCTGGCAGTCATGATTGCGTTGACGACTGGCCATCCACTGGTGGCGGGACTCGCCTGTGCGGCACTACCGTGGCTGTCCACGAAGTACGCACCCATGTCGGCGGTGCTGCTGGCGCTTGGCTGCATCACCGGCGCCGGGCCATTTACCTGGCGTCTCGCGCCATGGCGGGCGCTGGCGGCACGGGTGGTGCCGTACGCACTGTCGCTGGCCGGCTGGTTTGCGTTCTTCTACGCGTTCTGGGGCAAGGCCCGCCCGCAGGCACCATACGGGGCCATGGTCCAGACCACGCCGTGGAACCTGGTGTTTGGCGCGCCGGGGCTGCTGTTCGATCAGGAGTACGGGCTGCTGCCGTATGCACCGGCCTACATCCTGGCACTGACAGGTCTCTGGGCGTTGTGGCGGGCTGGCGGTGAACGGCGCATGCTGGCCGTGCGCGTGGTGCTGGTGTTTGGCGCGCTGCTGGGCACGGTGGGCGCCTTCCGCATCTGGTGGGGAGGCTCGGCTGCGCCGGGACGTCCGCTGACGTCCGGACTGCTCGTCCTCGGGCTTCCCATTGCGGCGGCGTTTGCCGCGGCGCCGGCACAATCGGCACGCCGGGCCGCGCAGCACCTGCTGATGTGGATTGGCGTGGGCGTGGCCGCGACGCTCGCGCTTGCACAGGGTGGGTTGCTGACGGCCAACGGCCGCGACGGCACGTCGAGCCTGCTGGAGTGGTGGTCGCCGCGCGTCGAACTGTGGTCACTGGCGCCAACGTTCATCCATCACGAAGCTCCCGAAGCGCTCGGCCACGCGCTGGTGTGGCTGGTGGCGGCGGCGGCCGGCGCCGTCGTGCTGGCGCGCCTGCGTGTCCGCACGCCCGAACGGGCCGCGCTCGCCGCGTGGGCGGTGTGTTGCCTCACCATCGCCACCGCCGCGCTCATCGTCCCACTCCTGCCCGCCAATCCGCCGCTACCCCGTATCGACCTGCGGGCACGATCGCGGCTGGCGGCCCTCGATCGTTACGACACGCGCGCCCTGCCGGCAGCCGTCGTGTACGACCCGCTGCGAAAGACCGACGCGGCTTCGATGCTGGGAGGGTTGACACTCGAGGTGACACCAGGGGCCCGGCCCGATCCGCAGCCCGTGCGCGTGATTCACAACGGACGTTTTTCGCTGCCGGCCGGCACCTACCGCCTGGACGTCACGTTCGATGGCCCTGCACCAGCCGAGGAGTTGTCGCTGCAGGTGGGGCGCGTCGGTCCGCCGCTGCAGACGTGGCAGGTAGAAGGCGACACGTCGTTTTCGCATACGTTCCGTCTGCCGCTCGATTCCAACTTCGTCGGCGTACGCGGCACCCGGGAACTCGAAGCACGGGTGCGCGCCGTCGCCTTCACGCCACTGACCGTCATCAACGCCGGCGAGCGTGTCCATGCTCCACCCGTGCTCGGCACCGCGCTCTACGGTTCCACGCTGGCCATGCTGCACGACGACCAGGTGAGCCCCGAACGTCCGGGCTTCTGGATTCTGGGCCGGCGGCGTATGGCACTCAGCCTTGCGCCGATGGCATCGATGGAGAAACCAATCACGCTCAACCTGCGGAGCCGCGTCGACGACAACCGGGTCACCCTGCGCACCCCGGGCTGGAGCCATACGGTCACGCTGATGGCCGAATCGCCGGTCGACGTTTCGCTGCCGGCGCCCAGGCACGGCGTGGTGAGCGTCAGCATCGAAACGAGCAGCGGCTTCGTCCCCGCCGACCGCGATCCCGCGATCCGCGACAAGCGGTTCCTGGGCGTGTGGGTGGAGGTGAAGTAAAGGAACAAACCGGTTCGCGGGTTCACCTGTTCCTGACGTCTCTGTGCGCGAAGATGATTGAACATGCGGTTCGGAGAACCCGAGAACCGCAGAACCCCGGAACCCGTTCTATGTCCCTCTCCGATCTCCGTCGCGAATACCGCGCCCACGTGCTGTCAGAAGCATCCGCAGCTGCGGACCCCATCGAACAGTTTCGTCGGTGGTTCGAAGAGGCGCTGCAGGCCGAGGTGCTCGAAGCCAACGCGATGACGCTGGCCACCGTCACGGCCGACGGCGACCCGGCGGCGCGCACGGTGCTGCTGAAGGACGTCGACGAATACGGGTTCGTGTTCTTCACCAACTACGAGAGCGCCAAGGGCCGGGACCTCACGGCCCATCCACGCGCCTGCCTGCTGTTTTTCTGGGGCGAGCTCGAACGCCAGGTGCGCGTCACCGGCCAGGCAGCCGCGGTGTCGCGTGAAGAAACCACCGAATATTTCCACTCGCGTCCGAGGGAAAGCCAGCTGGGCGCGTGGGCGTCACCACAAAGCCGCGTCATCCCTCACCGGGGTGTCATCGACGAAAACTTCGCCGCGCTGGCCGCCCAGCACGAAGGCGGCCCGGTTCCCGTCCCGCCATTCTGGGGTGGCTATCGCGTGGCGCCCGAACGCATCGAGTTCTGGCAGGGCCGCCCCAGCCGCCTGCACGATCGCCTGCTGTACACGAGGTCCGGCGACACCTGGACCCGCGTCAGGCTGGCGCCGTAGTCACGGGAGAGGATCACCAAATCGTCAGATCTCCAGATCACGAGATCACTCAAAACCCCGTAATCATCCCCTCTCCCACCTTCACCGCCTGTCCTCCCACCTGCACGCGGGAAATGATGCCGGCGTGATCGGCGTGGATGCGCATGTGGATGTGGCTGGGGCGCAGCATCTTCACTCCCTGGAGACTGACCATGTCCATCCACTGGCCGGACGGCACCAGCCGGTGTGTCACCAGATAACACCCCAGCGGCCCGCTGGCGCTGCCCGTGGCCGGGTCCTCCGGCACACCGAGTCCGGGCGCGAACATCCGCGAGTAAGCACACAGGCCGTTCCGCTCGCCGGGCTCCACCGCGAACAACAGCACGGCACCATGACCGTCCTGAAACGCCTGCGGCAGACGCGACAACCGGGCCACGTCCGGCGATGCCCGGTCCACCTCGGCACGTGACACCAGCGGCACCAAGAAGTACGGCACGCCGCACGAAATCTCCTGGATGGGCAGGCCCGGCGCGCGGGCCGAGGTGTCGAGGCCAATGCCAGCCAGGATGTCCGCATCCGCCGCGACCGGCGTGCGGAACTCAGGCGTCCGCTGATCCATCCAGGCGAAGTCGAGCCGCCCGCCGTCCCAGGTCAGTTCGACAGGTGTGGGGCCGACTCCCAGCCCGAAGACGAAGCGCTGGCTGCCGGCGTCAATCCTGCCGCTGTCGGCCAGCGCAAACGTGGTCCCGATGGTGGGATGCCCCGCCATGGGCAATTCGCCGCCCGGCGTGAAGATGCGCATGCGGATGTCGGTGCCCGGTGCCTCCGGAGGCAGCAGGAACGTGCTTTCCGAGAAGTTCATCTCGCGCGCCAGTACCTGCATCTGCTCGCTCGTCAGTCCACGCGCATCGGGAAAGATGGCCAGTTGATTGCCCTCGAACCGCGTCGAAGTGAAAACGTCGTAGTGGAGGTAGCGCATGGGAGCCGGTTCTGCGGTTCTCGGGTTCTGAGGTTCTACGCGATGTCGTACGCCATCCGCGCCGGACGCCACTGCAAACCGAGGCTCATGATGCGGTCCAGCAACGGCCCGTACGCCAGGCCCGCGTGCTCTCCCGATTCCGCGAAGTCTTCACCGAACGCGAGTTGCGGATTGGGATTGGCTTCGATGACGAACAGGCGACCATCCGGCTGCAACCGCAGGTCGATGCGCGCGTAACCGGAGAGGTCCAGCGCGCGGTAGGCACGCTTGGCCAGGTGCTGCACCTGCTGCGCCAGTGCGGGGTCCAGGTCCGCCGGTCCGGTTTCGATGCCGTGTTTCTCCTGATAGGCGGCATTCCACTTCACGCGCTCGGTGGCAATGGGCCAGCTGGTTTCCGACATCTGTGCAAACGACATTTCCCACACGGGAAACACCTGGAGGCGAAGGTTCCCCAGCACACCCACGTACAACTCCCGGCCGTCCACATATTGTTCGACGATGGCGGGCGTGCCAATCGACTGGTGGATGAACTGCACGCGACGCGCCAGTTGTTCTTCGCTGGCGACGACCGATGCCTGCGAAATGCCGACAGACGACTCGTAGGTGGGCGACTTGACGATGAGTGGAAACTTCAGGCGCTTGGGCACTACCGCCTTGCGGTTGAGCGGCACGACCGTGAAGTCGGGTGCCGGCACACGGTGATAGGCAAACAGCTTCTTGGCCAGCGACTTGTCGCGGGCCAGCGTGAGCCCCCTCGGGTTACACCCCGTGTACGGCAGCCGCAGCAGTTCGAGATAACTCACTACGTTCTGGTCGAATACGCCGATGTCGGCAAACGCCTCCATCAGGTTGAAGACGATATCCGGTTTGAATTCCTCGACGTTCTGGCGGATGGGCGTCAGGTCATCGTGGACGCCGATGACGCGCAGTTCGTAACCGCCCTTCCGCAGCGTCGACACCACATCCCATTCCATACGCCACCGCATGGCCGTGGTATCGACGTCTGACGCCACCACGGTGGGCGGCACGAGGTCCCGGTGCACCAGCACGAGTACACGACGGACCGTCATAGCGCCATCCGGTGACGGCCGCTGTGCAGGTAGTTCATCACCTGCACGGTGAGCAGCACGGTGAACTCCTGGCGCGCCTGATCGTCGGGCAGCGCCAGCCGCAGTTTCAATTCACGGCTCCGTTCGATCATGTCTTCGAGCACGCGGTCGACGGTGTACTGGTAGATGCCGGTCCAGTCCGCGACGATTCGGCGAACCACGCGACGGTGGCGTTCGAGGAAACGGGCGGCCGTTGGCCGGTCGGCATGTTCGGGCGCATCGGAAAACAGTCGTCTGAGATCACGATCATAAAAAGCAGGATGGTCCACGCCGTAGTGCCGCCGCTTGCGCCGGTAGTGTTGCCGGAGCGAGGTGCGCACCTTGCGCAGTGGATCCACCTCCTCGCTGCTGGCCACCAGCGGCGCCCGTCCTCGCAGCGTGGACATCAAGGTATCCATGTATTCGAGTTTCTTCAGCGCCGGCCAGCCGGCATAGCGCTGCTTCCAGTTGGACTCCGGCGTCAGCCACACGGCAAACGTCTCGGCGAAGTCCTCATCGGGATGACTTTGTGCATACCAGGGATCGAGGTGCAGTACGAAGCTCTTGCTGTAAGGCTTCGGCGTATAAAACTCGGGATACGGCAACGACGAGCGGCCGAACAACGCGCGCCGCTGTCGGCGGCGGCGCAGTTGATAGACATTGTCGATCACGTGGCCCGCTTCGTGGCGCAGGATCCGCATGCACCACTCGTGTTCGCCGCCCTCCACTTCGAGCATCTGCGCCAGTTCGAGTTTTTCGAGACGCGGGTGCGCGAGATAGAAAGGGACGGCCATCGACGCGTGGCCGTCCGGCGTGAACCACTCTTCGGCCAGATAGAAGTGAATGGGAAAGTCGAGGCCGCGGCTGCCGAGTTCCGACATGAGCTGCGCCAGACGTCCGTCCATCACCGTGCCCGGCAGCGCCAGGGGCAGGTCGGACATCCGGACGTCGAGCAGTTGTTCGTCTGGCAGTTCCGGCCAGGCAGCCGGCACCTCCGCGCGGCGCGCCATGCGTGTCAGGGGCGAACGAGGTCGATAGGCACGATGGCCGTGCGCACACGCTGATGGCGCCAGGCAACGAGCAGACGATCGCCGACCCGCACCATGTGCGGCACGCCCGTGGCGCGGCCGCTGACGGCCTGCGCCACCACCAGCGGCGGACCCGGCGCCCGCCCGGGTGCCACTCGGCGCACGAGCACTTCACCCACGCCTTCGCCACGCCGTTCGAGCCAGCTCACCAGAACGCTGCCGTCTTCGAGCATCACCACATCGGGCCAGCCCACCGGCGCGCCGTCATCG
>CAZZGM010000050.1:0-2386 GCA_964653955.1 uncultured Bifidobacteriaceae bacterium
GTGTAATCGCGTTCCCCCTGCAGCGCCCGGCCGATTTCGGTGCCAATGGCGGTGTTGTACTCGGGAAACGTCAGGAACTCCACGCGCCGGCCTTCGTCACGCAGCCGCGCCGCCAGGGCCTCCGACTGCGTCTGCTTGCCACTCTGATCGAGTCCTTCGAACGCCAGCACGTGACCACGTGCGGGCGACGGGATAGGGGCATCGGGAATCGGCATCTACTCTTCGAGCCTCAGCATGTCGTCGAGATCCTGACGACGACGGGTGATTCGCCACGCGCCATCGTCGATGAATATTTCCGGCGGCAGCGGGCGGCGAAGGTAGGTGCTGCCCATCGCCGCGCCGTACGCGCCGGTGTCGCAGATGACCACGAGGTCACCGACGTCGAGCGGCGGCAGCGGCAGGTCGCGCGCGAAGGTGTCGGTGGTTTCACAAATGGGCCCCACCACATCCACGGCCACCGGCTCGCCCACGCGCGGGCGTACGGGCTCGATGCGGTGCCGGGCTCCGTACAGCGCCGGCCGCATCAACTCGGTCATGCCGGCGTCGAGTACCACGAACCGGCGTTCGCCGGGAAACTGCTTCACGTCGACGACACGGGTCAGCAGCAGGCCGGCCGCGCCCACGAGCAGGCGTCCTGGCTCGATGGCCAGCTTCAACCCCGACGTGCCGGCCGCGCGGACGATGCGCCGCACATAGTCGGCAGGGTCGGGCGCGTGGCCGCCATCGTAGGCAATGCCGACACCACCGCCCATGTCCAGATGTTCGATGGCAATACCCTGTCCCGAGAGTTCGCGCGCCAGCGACACCACGGCTTCGGCAGCCCGCTCGATGGGCTCGAGCGTGGTGATTTGCGAGCCGATGTGCACGTGGATGCCAACCGCCTTCAGCGACGGGCGGGCCTGAATATCCCTGAACAGTTCGGGTGCCGCACCAATGGGCACGCCGAACTTGCTGGAGCGGAGACCGGTGGAAATGTGCGGGTGGCTTCGGGCATCGATGTCCGGATTCACGCGCAGTGCCACGCGCGCCACCTCGCCACGATCGGCGGCGATCCGGGCCAGGCGATCGAGTTCGCCGGGCGATTCGACGTTGATGGCCAGCAGGCCCAGCGCAACGGCGCGGTCGAGTTCGTCGGTACGTTTGCCGACACCGGTGAACACGATGTCGGAGGGCGCAAACCCGCAGCGCAGCGCCACTTCCACCTCGCCAATGGAGTTGGCGTCGGCCGCGCTGCCAAGTGAGCGCACGAGCCGCACCAGTGCCAGCGCCGAGTTGGCCTTCAGTGCGTAATGAATGGCATGAGGCACGTCGCCAAACGCGCGGTCCAGCGCCGTATAGGCACGGCGTATGGCACCGGCGTCGTAGACGTACGCCGGCGTGCCGGCTCCGTCGGCAATGGCCTCCAGCAGCGTGGCACTGGCGTCCGCGTCCGAGGCTGCTGCAACGGTTCCGAAGGTGGACATCAACGCGCGATCATAACGCGAAGGCCGGCCCGAGACGACGCGGGATTCGTGGTATGCTGGCCCGGCCTGCCGGGCCGTCAGTCACGTCCGCACCCCATGTCAGATCCCCAGCCGGTCCCTTCGGACGCCATCGATGCGCTGATTCAGCGCTGCCTCGCCGGCGACCAGCAGGCCTGGGCCGACATCGTGCGCCAGCACCGGCGCAAGGTCTTCAACATCGCCTACAAGTTCACCGGCAAGCACGACCAGGCGGAAGATCTGACGCAGGACATCTTCCTGAAAATTTTCAAGTCGCTGCACACGTTCGACCGCCGCGCCAACTTCCAGACGTGGCTCGTGAGCGTCTCGCGCAACCTCTGCATCGACCACTACCGCAGCGTGCGGAAAGAACGCGAAACCATCGACCGCGACGTCGATGCCGGCGCGCTGATGCCCGTGGCCAGCACACCGTCGGCCTATGCCGAGCTCGAGCAGCGCGGCCGCGTCGAACTGCTGCGCCGGGCCATGGCGGAGCTGCAGCCGGCGCTGCGTACGGCCGTGATGCTGCGCGACATCCAGGAGTTCTCCTATCAGGAGATTGCCGATCGGCTGCACCTGCCCGAAGGGACGGTGAAGTCACGCATCAACCGCGGCCGGACGGAGCTGGCGCGCCAGATCCAGCGGCTGCGTGACGAACTCGAAGGGGTACGAGGATGAACCTCACGACCGACCGATCTCACGACATTGCCATCGTCCGCGTCAGCGAGAGCCGCATGATGTATCCGCTCCTGCAGGACTTCTCCGGAACGGTGGCGGGCCTGCTCGCCAGTGGCGATCGGAAAGTGCTCATCGACCTGTCGAAGGTCAGTTACGTGGACTCGGCCACCATCGGCTGTCTCATGGATCTGTACCGGCAGACCAGTGCCGCGGGTGGCGTGCTGCGG
>CAZZGM010000050.1:2396-12349 GCA_964653955.1 uncultured Bifidobacteriaceae bacterium
GGCGGGCGTGCAGAAGCGCGTCGAGACCATGCTGACCATGACCGGTGCGCACAACTTCCTCCAGATGTTTCCGGACGAAGCCAGCGCGCTTGCCAGCTTCGGGGGGTAGCCATGCGCAGCATCACGACGACCACCGGCAAATCCATCCCGCTCGACGGTGACCTGCTGGCCATCCTCGAGGCACTGTTCCAGGAAATTACCGCCACCGAGCTTGGCGGCAGCTTCGAAGACATGAACCGCGAAATCAATCACCTCGTGTCGCAGATGAACGAGGAGGAGCGGCGGGCCTATCTGGTGGAAAGCCTCTTTCTCAACCAGGTGAAGTACGAGAACGACCGGCTCGACAGCTACATGAAGAAGCTCCAGCGGAAATAGCCGACGTCAACATCCGACCGCAGCTGACGCGTCATCCCCGACCGCATGTCAGAAAACTATCTCGCCACGCGTTACACCTGCTCCTGGCCACACTCCATTGCCGTCATGCTCTGCGACGGCCGCATCGTCTGTGGCTGTGCCGACCCCTACGCCAAGCGTGTCCTCGGCGACTTCCGCACGACCTCGCTGACCGACATCTGGCAGGGACCGACGGCACATCAACTGCGCGTGGATCTGAACGGTGGCGGTGCCGCGTTCTGTGGCGACTGCCCGCTGAAGCTGCCACTCGGCCCGGACGATGTGCTGCCGCAGCGTGACGTCAACGTCGGCGCGCTTCCCAACCGGCTGTACATCGAGTGCACGGCCGCCTGCAACATCTCGTGCTTCAAGTCGTGCTGCGCGCCGGAAACCGGCATCACGCGGACACGGCAGGCCGGGATGCTGGACTGGGACCTGTTCACGCGCGCCATCGACGAAGCCGGGCCGTCGCTCGTCCGCGTCGACTTCTTCAACTATGGCGAGGCGTTCCTGCACAAACGCGCCGTCGAGATGTGCGAGTACATCAAGGCGAAGTTCCCGCACATCTATCTTTACTCGAGCACCAACGGTCTGGCGCTCACCGAAGAGAAGGCACGGCAGCTCGTCCACTCGGGCATCGACGAGGTGACGTTCTCCATCGATGGCGCCTCACAGGAGGCGTACGTCAAGTACCGTCAGCGCGGCAACTTCGACAAGGCCCTGGCCAACCTGCGCGCGATGGCCGACGAGAAGCAGAAGAGCGGCTGCGACGTTCCGCATCTGAACTGGCGTTACATCCTGTTCCAGTGGAACGACTCGGACGAGGAGATGAACCGGGCGCGACAGCTTGCCGCCGACATCGGCGTCGATCGTCTGTGCTGGGAAATCACCGATCACCCCGAAGACTCATACTCGCGCCGCTTCGCCCCGGGCGCGCCGGACCACACGCACATCCGCCACGAGGTGTGGGACATGAGCGGTCTCGGCAACGCCATTCCCGGAACCACGCCGCGAGCGCAGATTGACGTACGGACGTTCATTCCCGGCTTGCCGCTACGTGCGAAGGCGGCACAAGCCGTCACGGTCAAGACGCGGATCAAAAACCTGTCGTCGCGCCCGTTCCGTGCCCAGGCCAGCTACGGCCGCCGGCTCGTGCGCCTCGGCGCACAGCTCGTCGGCGCCGACGGCGCCATGATCAATCGCGACCACGCGCGCGCGTGGCTGCCCGGCGACATCCCGCCGGGCGGATCGGCGGACATTGCCATCGACGTGCCCGCGCCGGACACCCCCGGCCGCTACGCGCTGAAGTTCGACCTCGTCAGCGAAGGCATCGACTGGTTCGAAACCTGCGGTTCACCAACGACAACGAAGACGTTTGTGGTGCGGTAAAACGTAGAACCTACGGGTTCCGGGGCTTGCCCGCCGTAGCTGCGCAGCAGCGAAGGTGGGTTCCGAGGGTTCAGCGTCTACGACGGTTCGAGTGATGCCGTGTAGGCGGCCAGGTCGATCATGTCGTCCACCGTCAACTGTTCGACGGCAGCCTTCATGAGCGCCGACCAGGCGCCCTGCCGGTTCCCCTGCTGGAAATCGAACAACTGGCGCACCGTATAGCTGGGCGAGCGGCCGGCCAGCGGCGGCACCGGGCCGAGTCCCTTGAGGTCCGCGCCGTGACACACACCGCACGCTTGCGTGCGGCCGTTGCCGCCGGTCCTGGCCAGCGTTTCGCCCGTCTTGACACTGCCCACCGGCACATAGGCCACGAAGCCCGCGGCGCCGTCGCGCAGTTCGGTGCGCGCCAGGTCCTCGGGCGTTTCGACAATGCGGCGCCCGAGCGGCTCGGTACCGGAGGTGGGCACGTGCATCCACCCCGCAATGCGCATGCTCGGCACATCGACCGTCTCGACGACGCGCACCCATTTCCGATAAGGAAACGACGCGAAGTACGCCGCAGCCTCGCGCACCTCGGCATCCGTGGCCGCCTTGGCGTCGGCAATCATGGCGTTGGGCGGGCCCATTTTCGGCTCGCTGCTCTTGCGCGCACCGCTGGCAAAGTCGGCCATCTGCTGAATGATGTAGGCCGCCGGCAGGCCCGCCAGCGATGCGTTCTCGGGACGGCCCTGGCCGTTGGTGAGGTGACAGAATCCACAGGCGCGCATCTCCGGCTTGCGGCCATGTGCCACGGAGGTCGGCATCGGCGGATGACCATCCGGGTGCCAGTCCGGCGGACTGAAGGCATCGCGCGTTTCCGCCACCGTGAACGCACGGTCGCTGCCGGGCACGCGCCGTGGTGCCGGATCGGGCGCAGCCGGCGCGGGCGGAGCCGCTCCCGACGGGGCGGGGGTATTGACCGTGAAGGCCCAGGGTGGTGGCACGGTCTGGCTCTGGGCGGTGAGGGTCGTTACGAGAACGAGGAGCAGAAACGGCAGGCACAGGCGCATGGGAGGATCAGGAAAGTGTTGATGTGTTGATGTGTTGAAGTTCGCGGGGTCTCAGGAACCTTCCATCTCGAACGGGGCCACGCAGTCGGTTCCGGCATTCACGACAATGGGCATCCAGCCGAGAACGTCGGGCTGGCCGGCCAGCAGCATGACGGGCGAGAGGGCATCGGATTGGAAGCCGGCGTGGCCGGCGGCGGCCAGGCGCTCGGCCAGCAGCCGGCGAAACTGCGCGAACTCCGGCATGTCGAAGCTGATGAAGTACACCTGCCGCGTGCCGCCAGCCGGCTGCGAGTCTCGCCGATAGCCCATGCACGCCAGTGAGACGGTGGCGCGGTCGATGCCGGCCTCGCGTGCCAGCGCGGCTACATCGGCACTGCCGAGCGGCGCACCACGCAGTTCGTCCGCCAGCACCAGCGCCAGTCCAGGCTGCAACGGCGTGCTCAGCGACTCACCCGCCCTCGTGAACACCTGGCGGAAGAGGCGCATCGGCATTTCGGGCGGCGGCGCCAGTATCAACACGGGCAACTCACCCTTCGCGCCAGGCACCTCCGTCAGCGTCCATCCCTCGAGGTGTTGCGGCCGCACCTGAAACGGCTCCGCCCTCGCGTCGTCCAGCGAACGCATGAACAACACGGCCACGAGGACCAGGACGCCAGCACCAATGGCCAGCTTGACGAGAGGATTGGAGCGGCGCGGCGGAGGCATGCGGCCTTCATTGTAGCGGCCCCTTCGGCTGCTTCGCACCCCTCGCTCAGGGCAGGTGAGAGCGCGTGGCCTCGAGGATTTCGAGGATGGCACGGCCATCACCTGGCGTCAGGTGCGCGTGGTCTGCCCCACCACCTTCCGACAACACCGCGAGGATGCGGCGGAACACCTCCTGCCGCACGGGCGCAGGCAGCGCGGCAACCGCTTCCGAATAGATCATGTAGCTCAGTGGGTATCGCAGCAGCCGCGTTTCGAGGTCCAGCGCGCCCAGCGAACGGCCGCGGGCATCCGCCGGCACACGCCGGGCCAGTGCTTCGGCAAACCCCGGACGCGGCGTTACCGGGAAGGCCAGCGGGGCCTCGTCCACGAACAGCAGATAGTCGACGACGGCCTGCAGGTGACGGTCGACCACCGGATCGTGTTCCAGCGAACGCTGCTCCGCCACGGCCACGCGCGCTTCCCAGTTGAGACGCGTCAGCAGGTTGAGCGCACGCATCTGATGGTCGAACGTCATCAGCGCCGCCAGGTCGCTGTCGGACGATGGGTAGCGGTCGCCGTCGGTGGGACGGTTCATCCACTCGATGAGCACGTGATTGGAGAGGATGGCCGGCCCGGATGTGGGATGGGGCGTGACCGTGGTGTTACCCAGATGTCCCAGCGGACCATACGGCGGCATCGTCCCCCGGCCGGTCACGAACCAGCCGCCCCAACGATCGGTATGCGGCGTCCGGTGGTCAACCGTGTGGCTGCCGAGGCGGGGCAGCAGACTGCCGTCGGCCGCCACCATGTTGCTGCGGACAATCATGCCGGGCACTTCGTTCGTGGCGACCGACACGTGGCAGGTCAGGCACTCGGTTCGCCGGGTAAGGCGGGGTGCGGCGGCCGAGTCCTGATCGAGGGTGTAGAAGATGACGCCCTGTTGCGGATCGTGAGCCGCCAGTTCCAGCGCGGGCGCGCCCGGAATATAGCCCACCACCACGGAACCGTTGTAGTAGAGCGCGCGGGGATTTTTCGGATGCGTATAGGCCCGCTGCAGGCCGCTCTTCGAGAAGACGAGCAACTGCGATTCCACCGGAACGTCGAGCGCCTCCAGCACCGACGGCAGGAAGCCCATGCGGGGATGACGCTCCAGCCGAAGGTCTCCCGCGGCCAGTCGCGTGTCGAGACGGCCGACGGCATCGGTGACCGGCCGGGTGTCGTACCGGATGGCGGGATGTTCGTCGAGCGTGCCCGGAAAGGGTACAGGCACTTGCTGCACGGCCTGCTGCGCCGACAGCCACAGGCCGCACACGAGCGTCAGCACAAGCGTGCATGCCGCGCCCCCCGGCCGGGCACCAGTCACCTTCATCCGCCCGATCCTATAGCTTGTCCCGCCAAAGCCCGCGCTGGAGCGCCAGGGCAACCGGGCCTGCCGCGCCATAGCCTGCACCGAAGAAACCAGGGCGACGGCGAGAACATCCCGATTCCCCCCCAGTTGCGATAGGCTTTTCGTCATGCGTTCGTCCGTCGTTGCTCTGCTGTTGGGTCTCGTTGCCGCCACCGCCGTCGTGAATGCGCAGGATGCTGCCGTCCAGGCAAGGATGGAGGAGTGGTCGAAGGCGCTCGGCGTCGAGTGCTCGCATTGCCATCTCGAAGGGCAATGGAGCCTCGGCTATCTCCCGACGTTCGATCTTTCCTTCCGGATGTCGAAGATGGTGGACGACCTGAATGCCGGCGCGCTGAAGCAGTACGGCGGCGTCACCTGCAACACGTGCCATCAGGGCAAGCTGATTCCCCCGAAGGTGACGCAGGAGCAATGGGAACGCGACGCCAAACGGTATGCGGACGCCTTCGATGGCGACAACTCGCTGGCGCTGCAGATGGGCGTCTTCACCGCCGCACTGGGCGTGGGCTGTTCCTACTGCCACGACCCCAACAACTGGGGCTGGGACGACAGCCCCATGAAAGCCGCCGCGCGCCGCATGCGCGGCATGACGGGCGGCCTCACCAAACATTTTGCGGGCGTCAAGAACCCCGAAATCGGCTGCATGGCCTGCCATCAGGGCAAGATCAAGCCGGAGCGTTGATCGCCCGCCCGCCGATCCGCCGGGATGCCTACCCGCGATCCTTGAAGAAGCGGAACCCCATCTGCCGCAGCAACGTCTCGTCCGGGCCGATGTACACCACGTAGCGATCCTGCACGACGAGCAGCGTGGACGGGTCGACGGCCGCTTCGATATCGGGTGACAAACGGACGTATCCCACCATGGCCACCGGCGCGCCTGACTCGAGCGCCGCATCCACGGCGTTGACATACGGCTGATACCGGTCACGATCGCTGAAGTACCGCGCGACAATCGTTTCGCCGCTGTAGAAGGTGATCTGCCACTGCAGGAGTCCGTTGGTGGCAAAGACGTGCTGGACACCGCGCGCGCGGAGATGGTCCAGCACCTCATCCAGTGCGGCCGCTTCGTGTACCTGCGGAACGCTGCGATTCCAGAGGTACGTGTAGCCCCGAAACTCCACGCACGACACCACGCCCAGCGCCAGCAGCACGCCCGCCGCCGCCGCAAGACCGCGAGCCGCGCCCACTCGCTGTCGTGCGAAATGGTCGGCTTCGATGGCGGCCCAGCACCATATCCACGCCATCACCGGCAGCAGATACCGTGCGTCAGGCGCATCGATGAGCAGCCAGATGGTGCCCAGCGTCAGCACCACCGCCGCGGCGCACCCGTGCGACCACGGCAGCCACTGCCTCCTCACCAGCCGATACACCTGCATCACCACCAGCATCAGCAACACGCCGGCGCTGATGGCGGCAAGCAGCTTCGTGACCGGCCCCGGTTCCGCAGGCTTCCAGAGATAGTACGACCCGGTCAATGCCGTATGGAGGCGCTCGAAGAACAGGTGGAGGGACGCAAGCAAATCGGGGTTGCGGCCGCGCGGCGCCGAAAACAGCAGCGGCCAGGCGAGGCCACTGCCCGTTTTCACGACCACCACCACACCGCACGCTCCGGCGGCCAACGCGAACAGCGAGCGCAGACGTCGCCTGTCGAGCCACGACGCGACCGCCACGGCCGGCACGAGCCCGGGCAGCCACAGCCGCTGCGCGAAGAAGATGAGTGCCACGAGCGCCCCCACCGACGCCCAGGTCACATCCTGGACGATGGGATGAACGTGCGTTGTCTCGTCGCGGTGTTCGATGAGCCACACGAGCAGCAGGAGCGCAACGCCTGCCGCCGCAAACGCGGTGAGGTAACCGCCGCGCGCCTTCATGGACCACACGGCCCATGCCGGCATCAGCACCAGCAGGGCGGCAGAGACCGTGGCACGCGCGCCGCCAATCAGCCTGGCCAACGCCCGCTGATGCGCCAGCACGCCAACGAGCCACAGCACCAGCATGGCTGCCTTGAGCGGCACGGCGCCGGCGCCGGCCACGGCAAACGCCGCAGCACCGGCCGCGGCTTCGACGGTCGACAGGCCGTAGGCTTGGCCATCGAAGAACCAGGGCCACCCACGCCCGTCGAGCAGGTGGCGCGCCATGAGCCCCAGCACGGCTTCATCGCCGTCGAGGATGAGATGAGGGCTGACAAGCTGCGGCACACGTGAGGCCGCAGCCAGCAGTACCAGTGGAATGAACCAGAGCCAGGCCGGCTTCACACTCCCGCCGGCTACAGACATCGTCTACATCCGGCCAGCCTGGATGTCGGAGGCAATCCGCTGCACGTCTTCCATCACCCGCAGCAGGTTCCCGCTCCAGATCTTGCCAATCTGCTCTTCGGTATAGCCGCGGCGCACCAGTTCCAGCGTGACGTTGAACGTCTCTTCCGCGCCGTTCCAACCATCGACGCCGCCGCCGCCGTCGAAGTCGGACGAAATGCCGACGTGATCGATACCGATCTTCTCGACGAGATAGTCGATGTGATCCACGAACTCGCTTACCGTCGCCATGGGTGCCGGCGGAAACGCCTGGTCGATTTCGGCCATGCGCCGGCGGAACTCGTCCCGTGCCGCTTCGGTGAGCCCGCCGGGTCCGCCCTGCATGCCGAGATCGGCCCGCAGCTTCGCAATGGCATCCGTGCGCTCCGGCGAATCGGGCGGCTTGATCTTGACGTAGCCGTCGAAGGCGACCGTCTGGACGACGCCGCCATTTTCCTTGATGGCCAGCAGCTGTTCGTCATCCAGGTTACGGCTGTGATCCGCGACGGCGCGTGCCGAGGAGTGGGACGCGATGACCGGCGCCCGCGACAATTTGATGGCCTGGAGGTTCGCATCCTTCGACGGATGCGAGACGTCGACCATGATGCCCCACCGGTTCAGTTCGGCAACGACCTGCCGGCCCTGCTCGCTGAGACCGTTGTGCAGGTACTGGCCGTCCCGTTCGCCGGTATTGGAGTCGGCAAACTGGCTGTGCCCGTTGTGCGCCAGCGACATGTAACGGCCGCCGCGGTCGTAGAACGCCTTCACCCGCGACAGGTCCGTCCCCAGCGGGTAGGCGTTCTCGATGCCGATGAGTGCCACCTTCCTGCCGGCCGCGGCAATACGCCGGACATCGGCGGCCGTCAGCGCCAGCTCGATTCGATCCGGTGCAATCTCCTTCGTCAGCCGGTGGATGGCATCGAACTTTTCCACCGCCTGCTTGTACGCCCGGTCATAGCCCTCGGCGGTCAGCGGCCCCTGTCCCACATAGACAATCAGGAACACGGCGTCGAGCCCACCATCGACCATCTTCGGCAGGTTGACCTGCGACTCGAGACGCTGCGTGTAGTTGCGCTCTGCCGTGAAGTTCTGCGGGTTGATGTCCACGTGTGTGTCGAGCGTAATCACCCGTTCGTGGATGCCACGGGCCCGGGCCGTGAGTTCGGCCTCGGTTTCCTGCTCGACGACGGGAGGCTGCGACGAGCACCCCGTTGCCAGGAAAACACTGCAGGATACGAGTGCAAAAACCGTCAGGAGGGAACGGCGGAACGTCATCATGGCGCGGGATGGTACCACGGGATCCTGCTACCGCAACGGTTACGGCCTGGGAAGCCAGGCGACATCAGGGACATACAAAAAAGACCGGGCCGCGCTGAGCGGCCCGGTATCGGAGGCTGTGATACGGGAGGAAATCAGTGCGCGCGGGCGGGCACAGCGGCCCCTACGAGATCGGCCGGCGATGCGAGGTCGCGGGCAGATACGAGACACCAGGCATCCGGATCGGCCACGAGTGCCCGTCCCAGTTCGGTGTGCAGCGCATGGCCGGCCCGGTGGGCCACCACGTGACCGACAATCGGATATCCGACCAGCGCGAGGTCGCCAACGACATCCAGGATTTTGTGCCGGACGAACTCATCGTCGAACCGCAGCGCGTTGAGCACGCCGGTATCGCCAATGACAATGGCGTTTTCGAGCGACCCGCCAAGCGCCAGCCCCTGCTGCCGCAGCCACTCCCCTTCCTTCCGGCAGCCGAAGGTCCGCGCCGAGGCGATGTGCTCGGAGAAGGTCTGCTCGGTAATCCGTTCCGTGCGCGTCTGGTGCTTGAGCAGCGGATGGTCGAAGCTGATGGTGTAGCTGACCTTGAAGTGCTCCGAGGGATACACCGCAATCCGCTTGTCGCCGCTGACGATCTGCAGCGGCTTGAGCACCTTCAGGTACCGGCGGGACGTGCCGAGTGCCTTGATCCCGGCTTCCTGCAGCAGGAAGAGAAAAGGCGCGCTGCTGCCGTCCATGATGGGCACTTCGCGCTGGCTCAGCTCGACCACCACGTTGTCGATGCCCGAGGCCACCAGCGCGGCCAGCAGATGCTCCACGGTTTCCACCGTGGCGCCATCGTGGCCCAGCACCGTGGCGTACTGCACGGCCGAGACATGTGCCAGCGAAGCCGGAATTTCAATGCCGAGGTCCGTGCGCCGGAACCGGATGCCGGTATCCGCCGCCGCGGGCTTCAGCGTCAGCGTGACCTTCTGGCCGGAATGAAGCCCGATGCCCGCGCACGAGATCTGGCGTTTGATAGTGTGTTGAACGTCCATGCGTTCCCTAGTTGCAAACCTGCGACGCTTCCTGGTGAAGCAAACGGGATGCCCGTTACAGGCAACTACGAATAATTGCTGTAAACAACTCCATATCAGTAACTTAAGCCAACACACCGCGGGGCCGTCGAGAGCAACTGTGTAAAGCCGGCCACAGGCGAAATCACCCACACTGTGTCAAAGCAACCACAATGAGGGTGGTTCCCGTTCCACGCCTGGCTCATCGCTGGTGGCCGGCCGCGCCCAGGACATCGGCCAGAAACACACCTGTAGCCGAGCCCTTCGCCCGGGCCACCTGCTCGGGTGTGCCCTGCGCGACAATGCGCCCGCCGCCTTCGCCACCCTCGGGTCCCAGATCGATGATCCAGTCGGCGGACTTGATGACGTCCAGGTTGTGCTCGATGACCACGACCGTATTGCCCTGGTC
>CAZZGM010000051.1:0-5996 GCA_964653955.1 uncultured Bifidobacteriaceae bacterium
AGGTCCTTGTGCGGCAGGTCCAGCAGGTTCTGGTCGTTGGTGTAGGCGTGCACCGTGGTCATCCAGCCCTTGCGGATGCCGAAGTTCTGGTCGATGACCTTGGCCAGTGGAGCCAGACAGTTGGTGGTGCACGAAGCGTTGGAGATGACGTGGTGCGACGCCTTGTCGTACTGCTCGTCGTTGACGCCCAGCACGATCGTGACGTCCGGATTGGTGGCCGGTGCCGTGACCACCACCTTCTTCGCACCCGCCGCCAGATGCTTGGCGGCATCGTCGCGTTTGGTGAACTTGCCGGTGCACTCGAAGACCACGTCCACGCCGAGGTCCTTCCAGGGCAGTTCGCCTGGATCCTTGATGGAGAGCACCTTGAAGCTGTCGCCGTTGACGCTGATGGCGTCATCGGTGGCGGAGATGGTGGCCGACAGGTTGCCGAGCACCGAGTCGTACTTGAGTAGATGGGCCAGGGTCTTCGCGTTGGTGATGTCGTTCACCGCCACGAAGTCGATGTCGTCGCGACCGAGCGCGGCCCGCATGATGTTGCGGCCGATGCGTCCGAATCCGTTGATGCCGACCTTCAGAGACATGGATGAATCCTCCGGGTAAACGGCTCATTCTACCGGACCCCGGCCACCTTGCGGGACTCCGGAGTCAGGGACTATACTCGTTCGGGCGTAAGTCCTTTAATGTATATCCTTTACAGCGTTCTTGTGCTGGCGGTGTTCGTGGTCGCCTCACCGTGGTTCGTTTATCAGGCCCTCCGCTACCGTAAATACGTCGGCAGTCTTGGCCAGCGTATGGGGTATCTGCCGGTGTCGTTCAACATGGACGCCGATGCCTCGATCTGGATTCACGCGGTGTCGGTGGGCGAGGTGCTGACGGCACGCCCGCTCATCAACGACCTGCACCGGCGTTATCCCGGGCTGCGCCTGTTCCTGTCGACCACGACCATGGCCGGGCAGCAACTGGCGCGCCGGAGCATACCCAATGTCGACGCGGTGTTCTACTTCCCGTTCGATCTGGGTGTGTTCGTGCGGCGGACGCTGGACCTGGTACGCCCGCGGCTGTTCGTGATGATGGAAACCGAAATCTGGCCGGTGCTGCTGCGGGAATGTCGCGCGCGCGGGGTGAAGACGGCCGTGGTCAACGGACGGTTGTCGTCGCGATCGTTTCCGCGCTACCGGCTGGTGCGGCCGTTCATGCGCCGCGTGCTGTCCGACGTCGATTGGTTCTGCGTGCAGAGCGACGAGTCTGCGCGGCGATTCATCGAACTCGGCGCGGACCCGGCGCGGGTGGTCGTGACCGGGTCGCTCAAGTTCGACTCGCTGCAGCCACCCGGACAGCTGCGCGCCCGCGACCGCGTGTTGCGTTACTTCCGCGTGCCCGCGTCGCGGCCCGTCATCGTCGCCGGCAGCACCATGAAGGGTGAAGAGGGCGCCGTGCTGCGGGCGTTCCGCCGGGCGCGCATCATGCAGCCCGGGTGCCTGCTGGTGCTGGCGCCCCGCCATCCGGAACGGTTCGATGAGGTGGTGGACATCTGTCGCGGCGAAGGCTGGAAGACGCTGCGGCGCAGCAGCGACCTGGCCATCGACTCCGAGCCGCGCGCCGACATTGTCGTGGTCGACACGATTGGTGAGCTGGCCGCGCTCTACCAGCTGGCGACGGTGGTGTTCGTGGGGGGCAGCCTCGTGCCGACGGGCGGGCACAACGTGCTGGAGCCGGCGGTGTTCGGCAAACCCATCGTGTTTGGCCCGCACATGGACAACTTCCGCGAAATCGCCGATGGGTTCGTGGCCGCCGGGGCCGCCGTCCGTCTGGAGGACGAGGGACAGTTCGAGGACGTGCTGGTCGACTTGCTGGGTGATCCGGTCCGGAGGGCCCGTCTGGGCGCCGCGGCCCGGGCGCTCGTGGAAGCCAATCGCGGGGCAAAGGACAAGACCATGACGGTCATCGAAAAGCTGCTGCCGCCAGCCGGGCCGTCCAACGTGGTCCCCTTCCGGCCCATTGCTTGATCTCCTTTATGGCCAGGTGGCGCGCTGGCGGCGCCACGCCTTCGAGCGGCAGCCCGAACGCCGCCGGCGTCTGGCGCGCCCCGTCATCAGCATCGGCAATCTTTCGGTGGGCGGCACCGGCAAAACCCCCGTCGTGGCCGCCGTGGCCGAATGGCTGCTGGACCATGGCGAACGCCCCGCCATCCTCAGCCGGGGTTATCGCCGCACCGAGCCCACGCCTGGCGTGGTGGTGGTGTCGGATGGGCAAGGTGGACTGGCATCCCTCGGACGCTCCGGCGACGAACCGTTGATGCTCGCGCACACCGTGCCCGGTGCGGTCATCTGCGTGGCGGCGGATCGTTATCGCGCCGGGCTCGTGGCCGAAGGTTCACTCGGCGCCACGGTGCACCTGCTGGACGATGGATTCCAGCACCACCGGCTGGCGCGTGACCTGGATGTACTGGTGACCACGCCCGGTGAAATTCCACATGGACACGTGCTGCCGCGCGGACGCCTGCGCGAGCCGCGCGACGCCGCCTCACGTGCGGACGTACTGGTGGTGATGGGCGCGGACGCCGCATTCGCCGAGTACGAAGCACGCGCCGTGGGTGTGGCCACGGCGTGTGGTGCCGCGCGGGAATCGGGTACGCCGGTGCGCGTGACGCATCACGCCGGCGTGGATATGTGGCGCAGTGACGTGCGGGACGGAAGCGCCGCGGGCCTGGCTGCCGGCGCGTCCGTGGTGGTGGCGTGCGGCATTGCCAACCCGCAACGGTTCGTCAACGACGTGAGATCCGCGGGCTGGGACGTGACGCACACGCTGACGTTTGCGGATCATCATCCGTACGCGCCGCGCGACGTGGTGCGTCTGGCGGCGGCCGTGTCAGACACCGGCGCCGTGGCCGTGCTGACGACCGACAAGGACGCCGTGCGTTTCGAGGCGCTGGGCGACCTGCCATTTGCGCTGTACCGCGTGCCCATTCGCCTGCGTTTCGATCCGCTGGACGTACTCTTCGCGCGGGTCGCCGGCGCATTGTCCGTACGCCGTGCGTCCAGCGGCACCGCGGCGTCTGCGTCGCCCGCGTCGGACGAACGGCGCGCGCCAGGAGAGGCACCGTGAGGCACGCCATCGAATATGGCGCGGTGGTCACGGTGCGGACGCTGGCCTGCTGGCTGCCGGACGCGCTGGTTCGTTTGTGGGGCGATGCCATCGGCACGGCCGCTTACATGGTGGATGCCAGGCACCGCCGCGTGGCACTGGCCAATCTCGAGCGCTGTTTCCCCGGTCGCAGTGCGCCGGAACGCCGTGCGATTGCCCGGCGCACGTTCCGCCACTTTGGCCGGCTGCTGCTGGCCATGCTGCGGTTCAGCCGCCTCACTCCTGCGCAGCAGGCGGCACTCGTGGACGTCGAAGGGGCCGATCACGTACGCCGCGCCTATGCGCAAGGCAAGGGCGTGCTGTTTTTTACCGGGCACTTCGGCTTCTGGGAACTTCACGCGGTGTATCACGGCGGGGCGTATGCGCCCATTGGCGTGCTGGCGCGGGCACTCGACAATCCGAAACTGAACGCGTTGCTCGAAGAAGTCCGCGGGTGCACGGGGAACCACTCCATCTACCGTCAGGGTGCCGTGCGGCGTGTGTTGCGGACGCTGAGCGATGGCCAGGGCGTGGCCATCCTCATCGATCAGCACATGCACAGCCCCGACGCCATCGAGGTGACGTTCTTCGAGCGGCCGGCGTCCACCACGTCCACGCTGGCGGCGCTGGCGTTGCGCACCGGCGCGCCGGTGGTACCCGTGTTTGCGCTGCCGCTGCCCGGCGGGCGGTATCGCTTCGTGTACGAAGCTCCCGTCGCGCCACCGGACGGTGACGGTCCCGAGGCCATCCACGACTTCACCCAGCGTTGCACCGACGTGCTGGAGATGTACGTCCGCCGCCACCCCGACCTGTGGCTGTGGATGCACCGCCGCTGGCGCAACGAAGGACGGCCCCCCGCATGAATCTGCTGGTGCTGGCGCCCAACTGGCTGGGCGACGCCGTGATGGCGCTGCCGGCGCTGGCCGATGTACGGCGCCACTTCGGCGACGCACGGTTGACGATGGGGGCGCGGACGTCGGTGGCGGCGTTGTATGCCATGGTGCCGGGCGTGGACGCCGTGCTGACGCTGCCGGCACGCGCAGGGCGGCGTGTGACCGACTGGGCCGTGGAAACATCGGCCATTGCCGGCGGGCGCTTCGACCTGGCGGTGCTGTTTCCCAACTCGTTTGCGTCCGCCTGGATGGTGCGGCGGGCGGGCGTGGCCGATCGCTGGGGCGCCGCCACGGACTTCCGGCGTGCGTTGCTGACGCGTGCGGTCAAGCGGCCGAGCGCGCGCCTTCATCAGGCGGCGTACTACCAGGCGCTGGTCGCCGCCTTCGGCATCGACAACGGCCCCTGCTACGCGCATGTCATGCCACCAGCGGAAGTGGTGGACGGCGCCCCCGAAGGACGCTACGTCGTGCTGGCGCCAGGTGCCGCGTATGGCTCGGCCAAGCAGTGGCCTCCGGACAGGTTTGGTGCGTTGGCGGCTCTCCTGCTGGAGGCCGGCACGTCCGTGGCGTTGATCGGCAGTGGCGCCGATGCCGCCGCCTGCGCCGAGGTGGCGCAGCACGCCCGGGCGGCGACATCCGGATCATCGGCTGGGACAGCGTCATCGGCTGGGGCCGCGCTCGTCGACTTGTCCGGCAGGACCACGCTGGCGCAACTGGCCACGCTGCTGCAGCAGGCTGCGGCGGTGGTGGCCAACGACTCCGGCGCCATGCACCTGGCCGGCGCCGTGGGTACACCGGTCGTGGCCGTGTTTGGCGCCACGAACGAACATCGCACGTCGCCGCTCACGGCGGGGCCGGGTGGGCCCGATCCGGCCATCGTGTCGGTGCACACGTTCTGCCGGCCATGCCTCCTGCGCGAGTGCCCCATCGACCATCGCTGCATGACGCGTATTTCGCCGGCCATGGTGGCCGAGGCACTGACGCGCGTGGCGCGCCCCGCATGAACGACACATCCAGCCTGCGGCCGGCCATCCTGCTGGATCGCGACGGCACCATCAACGAGGAGGTCGGTTACCTCACCGACGCGGCCGACCTGCGCCTCTATCCTTTCGCGGCGGATGCCATCCGCCTGCTGCGGCGCGCCGGCTTTGCCATTGTCGTGGTCACCAACCAGGGGGGCATTGCGCGCGGACTCATGACCGAAGCGTTCGTGCAGGACACGCATCGCCGCATGGCCGCGATGCTGGATCGTGCGGGCGCGCACGTGGACGAGTGGTGCTACTGCCCGCACCATCCCGAGTCGGTGGTGCCCGGGCTCAACACGCCCTGCGACTGCCGTAAGCCCGGCACGGCGTTGCCACGTGCGGCGGCCACGCGCCTCGGGCTCGACCTCACACGTTCGTGGGTGATTGGGGATCACTGGCGCGACGTGCAGATGGGCCATGCCGTTGGCGCGCGCGCCATCCTGCTGCGCACCGGTCATGGACGCGATCAGGAACAGGCCCGGCCCGATGGCCAGCGTGTGGAGGCCATCTGCGATAACCTGATCGCCGCGGTCGCGGAGATTCTCAGGCTCGGCTGACGCTCGCGGGACATCGATGATTGACATCGTCAGGAGGTTCGGAAACGCACGGGTGGTCGTGATTGGCGACCTGATTGCGGACGAGTACGTCTACGGCCGCGTGACGCGCGTGTCGCGCGAGGCGCCGGTGCTCATTCTCGAATACGACTCCACCGAGGTGGTACCGGGCGGCGCGGGCAATGCGGCGGCCAATGCTGCGGCGCTGGGCGCGCGCGTGCAGCTGGTGTCGCTGGTCGGACGCGACGAGCCGGGACGCCGTGTCCAGCGGGCGCTGCCCTCGCGAGTGGACCGGCGCGGCCTGTTGCGGCCGGCGGCGTTCCGCACCCCCGTCAAGACCCGCATTCTGGCGGGCGGCATTCATTCGGCCAAACAGCAGGTGGTGCGGATCGATCGTC
>CAZZGM010000051.1:6006-12327 GCA_964653955.1 uncultured Bifidobacteriaceae bacterium
GTCGGCACGCCCCATCGCGGCAGCCGAGCGCCAGGCGGTGGCGCGCGCGGCCCGCAAGGCCGTGGCCGGTGCCGACGCGGTGCTCATCTCGGACTACGGTTCCGGCCTGGTCACGCCCGCGCTGGCGCGCGAGGTGGCGGCCGTGGCGCGGCCCCGGCGCCTGCCGGTGCTGGTGGACTCGCGCTATGCGCTCACCCGCTATCGCCGTCTGACCGCGTGCGCGCCCAACGAGTCGGAGGTGGAGCAGGCCCTCGGTGTGCGCATCGACGACAGTCCGCGTGTGCTCGAACGCGCCGGCCGGCAGTTGCTGGAACAGACACGCATGAACGCGGTGGTCATCACACGCGGCAGCCGCGGCATGGCCGTGTTCGAAACCGGCACGCCCACCGTACATATTCCGATTTTCGGTTCGGACCAGGTGACCGACGTCACCGGCGCCGGCGATACGGTGATGGCCACGCTCACGCTGGCGTTGGCCGCGGGCGCCGGCATTGCCGATGCGGCCCGCCTGGCCAACGTGGCAGGTGGCCTCGTGGTCATGAAGCGCGGCACGGCCGTGGTGACCACCGCCGAACTGCGTCGCGCTATCGGGAGCGCCTGACGCACCGTGCCCGGGGCTGCCTCCTTCGTTCTCGTCATCCTGCAGACGTTTGCGGCTGCCGCGCTGGCCACATGGGGCGTGCGGTACATGGCCCGCCGCCGCGGCTGGCTGGCGCCGACCAGGCCCGATCGCTGGCATCGCGAACCCACGGCTCTCTACGGCGGCGTCGGCATCTTCATTGGCTTTGCCGCCGGCCTCTCGTGGTTCGTCCCGTGGACGCCGTTCACCATGGCGCTGCTGGCGCTTACGGCCGTCATGTTCTTTACCGGCCTCGTCGACGATGCGGTGGAGATTCGGCCGCAGACGAAGGTGGTGCTGCAGTTGTGCGGCGGTCTGTTGTTGTACGCCGCCGACTTTCACTTCAACGACGGGTTTGCCTGGTGGCTCGACATGGTCATTGTCGTGGTGTGGGTGGTGGCCATCACCAATGCCATGAACCTGCTCGACAACATGAACGGTCTGGCGGCCGGCACGGCGGTGATTGCCGGCGTGTCGCGCCTGCTGTCGTTCGTCCAGGTCGGCAACGTCGATGGGGCGCTGGCCAGCGCCGTGTTCGTGGGCGCGGTGCTCGGGTTTCTCGTGTTCAACTTCCCGCGTGCGTCCATCTTCATGGGCGACGGCGGCAGCTTCACCATTGGTTTTGCCCTGGCGGCACTGAACCTCACCAACGGCCAGGGGTATTCGAAAAGCCTCTTCTCGATTTTCGTTTTCCCCGTGCTGGCCCTCGCGCTGCCAATTTTCGACACGGCCTTCGTCTCCGTCGTCCGCTACGTGTCGGGCCGTGCCATCAGTCAGGGCGGACGTGATCACACATCGCACCGGCTCGTCGCCATCGGCCTCAGCGAAACCGCGGCCGTGGTCATCCTGTGGACGATATCGGCGGGCGGCGGCCTGATGGCCTACTTCCTGTACAACGCGGGGCTCTCGCGCGCGCTGTTTGCCGCAGGCATCCTGCTGCTGGCGCTGGCGCTGTTTGGCGTCGTATTGGCACGCGTGCGGGTGTATCACGAGGGCGCGGAACCCGACACACCCGAAGCGGCGTCCGGATTTGCGCTTCCCGGCGAAGTGCTCTACAAGCGACAGATACTGTGGGTGCTGCTGGACGGCATGACCGTCACTCTCGCGCTCGGTGCCATCGCCGGGCTCACACTGCCCGCCGAACCGCTCGTGCCGGGCACCGTGTGGGTCCCGCCGCCCGGCCTGCCGGTTGCCGTGGCCGCCGTGATGCTGGGGCTGTTTGCGGCGGGGTTGTATCGAGCGGACGGGGAACAACTGGGCCTGCCGGTGGTGGCGCGTCTTGCAGGTGGCGCCATGGCCGGACTCGTGGCGGTGGCCGCCCTTCAGCGCCTGATGCCGGCTGGTTCGTTATGGCCGGTGGCCAGCCTGGTGATGGCAGCCGTGGTGGTGTCGGTGAGCGTGTGCATCACGCGGCTGGTCATCCGCACGGTCGACCGCTGGCTGCACGACCGGGGATACGTCCGTGGGTGAGGTGCTCACGCGCGACGCGCTGGTCGAAGCCGTGGCCCGCGATCGTGCCGCCGGACTGCGCGTGGCGTTTGCCAACGGCGCGTTCGACCTGCTGCACGTGGGCCACGTCCGCTATCTCGAAGCCGCGCGGCAGGAGGCGGATCGCCTGATTGTGGCCGTCAATGACGATGCGTCGGTGCGCGGGTTGAAGGGGGCCGATCGACCGGTGATGCCGGACGTGGCACGTGCTGAAGTGGTGGCGGCGCTTCGCGCGGTCGACTACGTGGTGATTTTTTCGGAGCCCACGGTGACGCCACTCCTCGAACTGCTGAAGCCGGACGTCCACTGCAAGGGCACCGACTACACCGAAGACACCGTGCCCGAACGCGCCACCGTCCTCGCCTACGGCGGCCGCATTGCCATCGTCGGCGATCCCAAGGACCATTCGACGACGGAGCTGGTGCGGTCGTTGAAGGTGGAGTAAGCAGGGTGACTGTGGGGCGGCGGATCCTGATCGTTCGGCTGAGCGCGCTTGGCGACATCGTGCACGCCGTCCCCGTGCTGAACGCGCTGCGGCGGCAGGACCCGCAGGTGGAAGTGGACTGGCTGGTGGAAGAGCGGTATGCCGACGTGCTTGGCCTGGTGGACGGCTTGCGGCGCCGTGTGTTGGTGCGTGCGGCCGCGCGTGGCGGGTCCGCGGATACCGTGCGCTTTCCGGGCGGAGCGGGTTACCTGAGTGCGGTGCGGTACCTGCGCCAGCAGCGGTACGACGCGGCGCTCGACCTGCAGGGGCTCATCAAATCGGCGGTGTGGGCACGCATGTCCGGGGCACGGCGCGTGATTGGGTTTGCGCCGCCGCACCTGCGCGAGCGGCAGGCGCGCTGGCTCTACGGAGAAACCGTGGTGCCGCCGGCGCCCGCGCACGTGATTCGGAAGAACCTGGCGATGGCCGCACATCTTGGCGCCGATGCCGATGCCATCGATCTGCGCCTGCATGCAGAGGCCGAACCTGACGTGCGTGCGGCCGTGGCCGCTGCCGCTGGCGGCGAGTGGTATGCCGTATTGAATCCTGGTGCCGCCTGGCCCAACAAGCGGTGGCCTCCCGAGCGGTTTGGCGCGCTGGCGTCCGTGTTGTTCCGGCGTCACGGCCTGGTGTCGCTGGTGACGTGGGGACCGTCCGAGCGCGATCTGGCCGACACCATCGTCCGGGCGTCGGAAGGCGCGGCGCGGCTGGCGCCGCCGACGAGCGTGGCCGACCTGGCGGCGCTCATGGCGGGCGCGGCACTGGTGGTGTCGGGCGACACGGGACCGCTGCACATTGCCGCGGCCATGGGAGCGCCCATCGTCGGACTCTTTGGTCCGACGTGGCCGGAACGCAACGGTCCGTGGGCACCGGACGATGTGGTGATTTCGCGAGCGGATGTGTGTCAGTGCCATCACAAGCGGCAGTGCCTCGTGGGGCAGCCGTGCGTGGATGGCATTACGCTGGATGAGGTGGTGACGGCAGTGGAGCAACGGTTGATGCGGGAGCCGCGCGCGTGAGGCGGTGGCTGACGCGGTTTCGTGTGGGTCTGGGATTTGTGCTGGCCGCGCTGGTGGTGTGGCTGGCCCGGCCCACGGTGGACCTGTGGATGGCGGGCGCGTTGCTGGCCGCTGTGGGTGAGTCGCTGCGCGTGTGGGCGGCCGGACATCTCGAGAAGAGCCGCGAGGTGACGCGATCGGGTCCCTATCGCTACACGCGGCATCCGCTGTATGCCGGCTCCACGCTGATCGGATTGGGATTGGCGGTGGCGTCGGCCAGCCCGCTGGTGGCCGGTGTGATCGTGGTGTATCTGGCGTCCACGCTGACGGCGGCGCGGCGCAGCGAAGAGGCGCACCTGCGCGAGAAGTTCGGCGATGCTTACGACGCCTATATCGAGAATCGCGCCGCACCGATGGACCGAAAGTTCTCGCTGGCCCGCGCCCTGGCCAATCGCGAGCACCACACCATTGCCGGCCTCGTGGCGGGGTTCGTGCTGCTGGCGCTGAAGATTCGCTGATCCCGCCTTCGCTCGCTGTTGCGAGCTACGGAGTGGCAGGCTCCGCCTTTGCTGCTGCGCAGCTACGGCGGACAAGACGGCGGACAAGCCGGTGAGACTCAGGTTCTGCCGCGTACGGCCGATTGGTACGGCGGGCCCATGGCCGACCGATGAGGCCCTCGTTGTCGGCACCGCTGGAGGGTGTGTCGTCTCGTGACTACGCGCAGGCTTTCGATTGACGGGTACGGCTATCAGTACCGCATGTCCGGACGCGTGGCGCCGGGCCGGCCTCCGCTGCTGCTGCTCGGCGGCGCCTTCCAGTCGATGGAATCGTGGCGGCCGTTCGCCTCGCACTTCGAGCAGTACACGCTGGTCATGGTGGCCGACCTGCCGGGCGCGGGCGACTCGGACGTGCTGCCGCGGCGCTACGGCCTCGACTTCCTGGCCGAGAGTGCCAGGAAGGTCCTCGATGATGCCGGCGTGGAACGGGCGGCGCTGATTGGCGCGTCCTACGGATCACCGATTGCCTACAGGCTGGGACAGTTGTATCCCTCGTATGTGGAGGGGATGGCGCTTGGCGGCGTCATGAAGCAGATTCCACAGGGGCGTGCCGAGCGGACCGCCCGGACCGTGGCCACCCTGCAGGACGGACGCCTGGCGGACTTTGCCCGCGATGTTGTCGGCGGGCTGCTCTGTCCGGACCCGGGTGATCGCATCGAGCGGTCACGCTTTGCGGCCCGCGTGCTGACGCGGCAACTGCGGGCCTTTGGCGGCGAGCATCGCGACCGTTACATCGAGAACACTGCCCGCCTGTTGTTGCAGCCACCGCTCGACCTGGCACGGCCGCCGTCCGTGCGGGCACTGGTATTCACCGGGGAGCACGACGTCTACACGCGCCCGGACGACTGCCGCGAGATTGCGGAGGCACTGCCGTGCTCGACCTTCGTGCTGATTGAGCGGGCCGACCACCTCTTTCATCTCGAGCGGTTCGACGTCACGCTCCGCCTGCTCGACGCCTTTGCCCGCAACCTTCCGTTCGATCAGCTGGAGGGCTGCCGCGTCGTGCCCACGAGCGCACCCTGCGAGAGCGATGGTCGCTATCCTCCCCCTGTGCTTGCCACGCGAGTCGCGGCGGACGAGCCCGGCGCTGCCGAGGGCCTGGATCAGCGTTTCCGCTTCAGTCGCTCAACCTCCGCGTAGAACGCCGGCGCCAGGTCGGCGGGACGAACCGGGTATGATGCGCGCGGGAGCGCGTCATGTCGAACTCGGGACGTCAGGATCCGTACAACAGCTTCAGCTTTCGCGTCGAGATCGACGGTCTGTCCACGGCCGGCTTCGCGGAAGTCAGCGGGCTCGTCAGCGAGTCCGAGGTCATCACCTACCGTGAGGGCAGTGACATCGGCGTCCGGCGGCTTCCCGGCCAGACGACCTACGCGTCGATTGTGTTGAAGCGCGGCATCACGGCCGATCGGTCGTTGTGGGAGTGGCGCAAGCAGATTGCCGACGGTGTGGTCGATCGCCGCAACGGCACCATCGTTCTGCTGGATGGTAATCGGCAGGAGGTGGCGCGCTGGGTGTTCCGCAACGGCTGGCCCGCGAAGTGGACCGGTCCGGTGTTGAACGGTCAGCAGAGCGACGTGGCCATCGAGACGCTCGAAATCGTCCACGAAGGGCTGGACTGGGTGAGTTAGGAGCCGGTCGTTCGTTTGGCCACAATCGGACCATCGACTGCGGGAGCGACTCGCTATGCCTCCGAGTTCGAGGAGTGGGCTTTCGCAACCAGATGGTCGGCCAGTCGCTGCAAGAGGCGCCTGTGCCTCCCGGAGTCGATGGCGCCGATCGAACCCAGAAAACTGCCAGCCGGAAGGACCGGCAGGAATCCCAGACGGACGAGCGATGCGGCCTTCAATCCGCACCTTCCTGCATCGCCGTCAGGACCGGAGGTCGGAAGCGGTGTACTCCGGCTCGTCGGAGCCGTACGCCGCCGCGAGGCCTTCGCGCGACCGGCGGATCCAGTCCTCGCCGACGATCTCCTCTGTGGTCGACAGCACCGTCACCATCAGCGGTGTGTTCGGGGCAATGTCGAAGGGTTCGTCGAGCCGGATCTGCTTGCCGTCGTAGTGCGCCTTTAGTGTGACTGCTGGCATTTCCAGCAGGATACCCGACACCGCCTGTCACGAGAAACGCATGGGTTACCGTACGGCCAACGGCGCCCGCGAACAGGCCGCTTCAGCC
>CAZZGM010000052.1:0-12318 GCA_964653955.1 uncultured Bifidobacteriaceae bacterium
TGGGCCTCGTCGGTCCGAACGGCGCCGGCAAGACCACGCTGTTCCGGATGATCGTCGGCGAAGAGGTGCCGGACGATGGCGAGGTGACGGTGCCGAAGAAGGTCAGCATCGGCTACTTCCGCCAGGACGTGGAGGAGATGTCCGGCCGGTCGGTCCTGGACGAGGCCATTGCCGGCAGCGGACGCCTGGGCGATCTGCACCACGAGCTCGAGGCGCTTCAGCAGGCCATGGAGGACCCCGCCCGCGCGGACGACATGGACCGCATCCTCGGCCGCTTCGGAGAGGTGCAGGAGGAGTATGAACACCTCGGCGGCTACACGCTGGAAGCACAAGCGCGCGAGGTGCTGCACGGGTTGGGGCTGACCGACGACCAGATCGACGGTGACGTCGGCGCACTTTCCGGCGGCTGGAAGATGCGCGTGGCGCTGGCCCGCGTGCTGCTGGGCAAGCCCGATGTCCTGCTGATGGACGAGCCCACCAACCATCTCGACATCGAGTCCATCATCTGGCTCGAGCAGTTCCTGAAGTCGCTCCCCGGCGCCCTGCTCATGACCTCGCACGACCGCGAGTTCATGAACCGCATCGTCTCGAAGATTGCCGAAATCGACAATGGCGAAATCACGGTGTACACCGGCAACTACGATTTCTACGAACGCGAACGTGCCGTCCGCGAGGCCAACCAGCAGGCGGCGTTCGCGCGGCAGCAGGCGATGCTGGCCAAGGAGCAGCGCTTCATCGATCGCTTCCGGACACATGCCGCCAAGGCCTCGCAGGTGCAGAGCCGCATCAAGGCTCTCGACAAGATCGAGAAGATCGAACTGCCGAAGAAGCGCCAGGTGGTGAACTTCGAGTTCCGTACGCCGCCGCGTTCAGGCGATCAGGTGGCCGTCATCGAAGGCGTCTCCAAGGCCTACGGCCCACGCATCATCTACGACGGCTTCAACCTCACCATCCGCCGCGGTGAACGCTGGGCGGTGATGGGCAAGAACGGCGCGGGCAAGACCACACTGCTGAAGATGATTGCGGGTGCCTCCGCGCCCGATGCCGGTGACATCCGTCTGGGTGCCAGCCTCAAGATGGGCTACTTCGCGCAGCAGTCGCTGGACCTGCTCGATCCGGACCTCACCATCATCGAGCAGTTGCAGAAGGACTTTCCGCACGATGGGCTGGGCGCACTCCGCGCGCTGGCCGGTGCCTTCCAGTTTTCGGGCGATGACATCGACAAAAAAATCCGTGCGCTGTCGGGCGGCGAGAAGTCGCGCCTGGCGATGGCCCGCATGCTGTACAACCCGCCCAACTTCCTCGTGCTCGACGAACCAACGAACCACCTGGACCTCGCCACGAAAGAAATGCTGATTGACGCCCTCAAGGATTTCGAGGGGACGATGGTGTTCGTATCGCACGATCGAATGTTTTTGCGTGGCCTGGGATCGCGGGTGCTGGAGCTCGGCGGCGAACAGGGCACCAGCCGCGATCCGCTGGTCTATCCGGGCAGCTATGTCGAGTATGTAGAGAAGACGGGCCACGAAGCGCCAGGAACGCATTCGTAGGCAGCCGGAAGTTCCGGAAGGAGCAAGGGTGTGAGCGAGCAGGAAGAAGATTTCGGGGCAATGCTCGAGGCGTCGTTCCAGACGCGTCGTGTCAGCCAGGGGCAGACGGTCGAGGGCACCATTGTCAGCATCGGGCGCAACGTGGCGCTGGTCGACATCGGCGGCAAGAGTGAGGCCGTGCTCGAGGTGGGCGAACTGAAGGACGCCGACGGGGACATCAAGTTCAACGTCGGCGATCGTATCCAGGCAGTAGTGGTGTCCACCGCCAACGGTGTCACGTTGTCGCGCCGCCTCGCGCGCGGAGCCGCCACGGATCGACAACTCGAAAACGCCTTCCACAGCCGCCTTCCGGTGGAAGGCACGGTGCAGGGCGTGGTGAAGGGCGGCTACGAGGTGCGCGTGGGCCGCAGCCGCGGCTTCTGCCCGTTCTCGCAGATCGACATCGTGCGCACGGAAAATCCCGAGACGCACGTCGGCCGCGCCTACACGTTCCGGATTACCGAGTACAAAGACGGCGGGCGCAACCTCGTGGTGTCGCGGCGCGCGCTGCTCGAAGAAGAACAGGAAGCCCAGGCCGAAGAGGTCCGGCGGACGCTCGTACCTGGCGCGGTGGTGAAGGGGCGCGTGGTCACGGTCCGCGACTACGGCGCGTTCGTCGACCTGGGCGGCGGCATCCAGGGCCTGCTCCACGTGTCGGAAATGGGCTGGTCGCGCGTGGCCGACACCACGCAGGTGGTTGCGGCGGGCGAAGAGATCTCCGTCCAGGTGCTGCGCGTCGACGAAAGCACCAACAAGATTGCCCTCGGCCTGAAGCAGCTCACGGCCGATCCGTGGACGACCGTGGCGGAACGATACGCCGCAGGCCAGGTGCACACGGGCCGCGTCACGCGGCTGGCACCGTTTGGCGCGTTCGTCGAGATGGAGCCTGGTGTCGAGGCACTGGCGCACGTGTCCACGTTCCCGCCCTCGGGCAAACGCGACGCGTGGATGGCGCAGATTCCCGTGAACACCACGGCCGCGTTCGAGATTCTGACGATTGATTTCGATCAGAAGCGGATGGGCGTGGCGGTGGTATCGGAAGGTTCCACGCGCGCATCGGCCGCCGCGCAGGAAGCCGAAGAAGTCCGCGAGTATACCGCCCGCCAGGACGCGGCGCCTACCGAGCGGCTGGGTTCGCTCGCCGACAAGCTGAAGGGCGCCTGGGGACAGAAGTAGGCGGCAAACATCGGGGTGGCCAGGTTGCGCACCTGCGCCCCGAGCCCCGTCAGGCTCGCGTCATCGTGTCCGACGATGGCCGGCGGACGGACAACCACTCGAGCCCGCGGCCATCAGCCCAGCACCCACTTGTGAATGGCCGCCGCCACGCCGGCTTCGTCGTGCGAGGCAGTTTCGTTCCAGCCACGGCAGCGGAGTTCGTCGACGGCGTTGGCCATCACCACCGGGACGCCGGCGTACTCGAGCATCTCGAGGTCGTTCATGTTGTCGCCGATGGCCATCACGTGATGCGGCGCCAGCCCCAGCGCCTCGGCGCGCCAGGCCAACGCCCGGCCCTTCGTGGCCGAGGGCGAGGTGACGTCCACGAGTGCGAAGTCGCGCTTCACGTATTCGGTGCGGCACACGGCCACATCGGGCACGCCTTCCAGGGCAGCGTGGACGTCGCGCATCATGTCCACGCCCCCGTTGAACATCACCTGCACGGGATCCTCGTGCAGCGCGTCCTCGAGCGGCGCAGCGCGGGCAATCATGTGCTGGCGCCCTTCCCAGTAACGCCGACGGTTCGGGTGCCCCCAGTCCATGGTCTCGGCGACGACGTGCCCTTCGACGTCCCGATTGAAAATGAGCGCGCTGACGTGGCGCCAGGCTTCGGTCCGCAGCAGCACCTCCCGCGCCGCCGTACGCGGTAACAGCCGCGTCGCCACCGTCTCCCCATCCATCGTCCGCTCGACGGCGCCGTTCGAGACGATGAGCGTGATGGCGTTGGGCAGCGGGCGGGCGGCTTCTCGCGCGAAGGGAAAGCTGCGGCCGGTCACCAGGGCCACATGCACGCCGGCGTCGAGGGCCGCGGCAATGGCCGCGACGTTGGCGTCCGGAATCTGCCCGCGGCTGTCGAGCAGCGTGCCGTCGATGTCGATGGCGACCAGGCGCACGTCCATCCCGCCATGGTAACGGCATCGCCCGAGCTGGCGGGGATGGCCGCCGGTCCGTCCCTCTGATAGAGTCTGCCTCGTGCGCCGGCCACGCCGCCCGTTCTCGAGGTTGCTGGTCTTCGCGGCGGTCGTCCTCGCCGGAGGGATGGCGTACGCCACGGCCGGGGTTCAGGATGGCGCTTCGTCGGCCACGTCAGCCAGATCTGTTCCTCAACGCCTCCATGTCCCCCGGGCCGGTTACGCGTTATCCCAGGCTCAGCCTCCCACGGCCACACCCGGCACCGCTCAGGCGGTCGTGCAGGAGTATTGCGTTGGCTGTCACAACGACCGTCTGAAGACAGCCGGGCTCAGCCTGGCTGGCCTCGATCCGGCCAACGCCGCTGCGCAACCGGACGTGTGGGAGGCCGTGCTGCACAAGATGCAAACCGGCCAGATGCCACCTGCCGGGCGTCCGAAGCCGTCCGCCGCGCACGCCGAAGCGGCCATGGCCGCGCTGGAAGCCACACTGGATCGGGCCGCCACCGAACGGCCCCATCCCGGTCGTGTCGGCGTACACCGCTTGAACCGCACCGAATACGCCAACGCCATCCGCGACCTGCTGGCGCTCGATGTCGATCCCAGGGTGCTGCTCCTGCCCGACGAAGCGGACGAAGGGTTCGACAACGTCGCGGCCAGCCTGGCGCTGTCGCCCGCCCATCTCGAACGTTATCTGTCGTCCGCGCGTGAGATTGCGCGCCTGGCCATTGGCGATCCGTCGCTCGGTCACGCACCCGCCTCCACGACCTATCGCGTGCCGCGCCTGCTGGAGCAGGACGTCCGTGTGGACGAGGACGCGCCCTTCGGATCACGCGGTGGCCTGGCTGTCCGGCACACATTCCCGCTCGACGGTGAATACACCGTTCGTATCCGCCTGCGCCGGCAGGTCTACGACTACATCATCGGAATGGGACACCAGCAGTCACTGGATCTCAGGGTCGACGGGCAACGCATCGCACGTTTCACTGTGGGCGGCGAAGCCACCGGCACGCCCGGTCCGCTGACGTGGAACGGCGAGATCGTCGGCGAGACGCCGTGGGAACTCTACATGCACGCGGCGGATGCGGAACTCGAATCACGCGTCCGTGTGACCGCGGGTCCACACGTGGTGTCGGCGGCATTCGTCGCCACTCCGTGGGAGCCCGACGGCATCGAACAGCCGCTTCAAGTGGACTTCGGCCGCGGCTCCGACGAGCAATACGACGGCTACGCCGCCGTCGATTCTCTGGTCGTGGTGGGTCCTTACGCCGCCACGGGTCCGGGCGATACGCCCAGCCGACGTGCCGTGCTCACCTGCCTAGCGAACGAAGGTGCGGACGGCCGCGCGTGCGCAACAGACATTCTCACGCGGCTGGCACGACAGGCGTACCGCCGGCCAGTCACCGATGCGGACCTTCAACCGCTGCTGCACTTCTACGACGAAGCCGCGCGCACGCGCGGTTTCGAAGCCGGCATCCAGGCGGCACTCGAACGGATGCTCGTCAGTTTCAACTTCCTGTTCCGCCTCGAGCGTGACCCGGCCGGTACGGCGCCCGGCACGGTGTACCGGATGGGCGACATCGAACTGGCGTCGCGGCTGTCCTTCTTCATCTGGAGCAGCATCCCGGACGAAGAACTCCTGGCCGTTGCCGAACGCGGCGAGTTGTCGCGGTCCGACGTGCTCGATCAGCAGGTGCGCCGCATGCTCGCCGATGCGCGAGCCGAGGCGCTGGTGAGCAACTTCGCGTTCCAGTGGCTGGGCCTCCGCAAGGCGGAAACGGCGCTGCCGGATCCCAACATCTTCCCGGAGTTCGACGAAAACCTGCGCCGCGCGTTCCTGCGCGAAAGCGCGCTGTTCCTGTCCACGCAGTTCCGCGACGATCGCAGCGTGCTCGACCTGGTTGGCGCGGAGCACTCGTTCGTCAACGAACGTCTGGCGGAACACTACGGCCTGCGCGGCGTCTACGGCGAACGTTTCCGCAAGGTCACGTTCTCCACCGAGGCACGTGGCGGACTACTGGGCCAGGGCGCAGTACTGCTGGTCACCTCGTATCCGGACCGGACCACGCCCGTGCTGCGCGGCACCTGGGTGCTGGAGAACCTGCTCGGCATGCCGCCGCCGCCACCGCCGCCCAACGTTCCGGACCTCGAAGCCACCGCGCCCGACGGCCGCGTGTTGTCGGTCCGCGAGCAGATGGAAGTGCATCGGCGGAATCCGGCCTGCTCCGTGTGCCACGTGCGCATGGATCCACTCGGTTTCTCGCTCGAGAACTTCGACGCCATCGGCCGCTGGCGCACGGAGAGCAACGGCCTGCCCGTCGACGCATCGGCGGAGTTTGCCGACGGCACCCCCATCGACGGTGCACGCGGCCTCAAGCAGTTCGTCCTTCAACACCAGGACAACTACGTGCGCACCGTCGCCACGAAGCTCCTGACCTTTGCTCTCGGCCGGCACCTCGACGCCCGCGATCAACCCGCCCTCCGCGCCATCGTGCGCGCGGCCGCGGCGGACGACTATCGCTGGTCGTCGTTCGTGCTGGCCGTTGCCCGAAGCGTGCCCTTCCAGATGAGGACCTCGGCGCCATGATCATGAAAAAAGCGCTTTCCCGCCGGACGATGCTGAAGACGATGGGCGCGGCGGTGCCGCTGCCGTTGCTGGATGCAATGGTTCCGGCGATGACGGCCCTCCGTCAGACACCGGCTGCACCACGCATGCGGTTTGGCGCGGTTTACGTGCCCAATGGCGTCATTCCGGGGCAGTGGTTCCCCACGGACGCCGGAGCGGACTTCACGTTTTCGCCAACGCTGGAGCCACTCGCGCCATACCGCGAACGCCTGCTGGTACTGAGCGGCCTCGACAGCCTGCCGCCACCGCCGCCCGGCGAGCGGCAATACAACAACCACGCGGATGCGAGCACGCGGTTCCTCACCGACGTCACGCCGAGCCGCCATCTGCGCGCCGGCGTGTCGGTGGACCAGATTGCCGCGCGCGTACTCGGTGCCGACACCATGCTGCCGTCGCTCGAGCTGGCGCTCGAATCCGTGGACTCCGGCACGTCATGCGACTTCGGACGCAGCTGCGTCTACACCGGCACCATTGCCTGGGCCGGCCCCACGCAACCGCTGCCCATGGAACGCGACCCCGGCGTCGCGTTCGCGCGCCTGTTCGGCGACGGCGGCAGCGGTGGTGCGACGGCAAGAAAGGCGGCGCTCAGCGCGCGTGGCAGCATCCTCGACTCGCTGCTCGACGAGGTGGCCACGCTGCGCGGTGCCGTGTCGGCCGCGGACCGCTCGACACTTGGCGGGTATCTCGACAGCGTCCGCGACGTCGAACGGCGCATCCAGATGGCCATGGCCCACAACATCGAGCTGCCGCGGTTCGATCGCCCGGCCGGCGTGCCCGACAGCTTTGCCGAACACGCGCGGCTGATGTTCGATCTCCAGCGCCTCGCCTGGCAGGGCGACGTCACCCGCGTGACAACGTTCATGGTGGGACGTGAGTTCAGCGGCCGCACCTATCCGGAAATCGGCGTGCCCGATGCGCACCACCCGATTTCGCACCATCAGCGCGACCCTCTCCGCATGGAGAAGTGCGCGAAGATCAACCACTACCACGTGTCACTGTTCGCCGAGTTCGTCGAGTCACTGAAGAACACGCCGGACGGCGACGGCACGCTGCTGGACCACGCCACCATCCTCTACGGCGCCGGCATGAGCGAAGGCAACGGCCATGTTCCCCGCAACCTCCCGCTGCTGCTGGTTGGCGGCGGCAGCGGCACGCTGAAAGGTGGGCGGCACATCAGGTACGACGAAGGCACGCCCATGGCCAACATGCACCTCTCGCTGCTCGACAAGCTGGGCGCGCGCGTCGAGGTGCACGGCAACAGCACGGAACCGGTGAGCCTCGACTGAAATGACGGCAACGCGGACGCGACGGCCGGCACGACACGTATGACAGCTTTCGTCCTCATCCTGCTCCTGCTGACGACGCCGCTGGTCGACGCGGCGAAGTCCGGCGATGCGGCGTCCGTCAGGGCACTGCTGGCTGGCGGCGCTGACGTCAACGCTCCGGCCGCTGACGGCACCACCGCACTGCACTGGGCGGTGTATGCAGATGACGCAGCCCTGGTCAGTGCATTACTGACCGCCGGCGCACGGGCGGACGTCGCCAACGATCTCGCCATCACGCCGCTGCATCTGGCCGCCGTCAACGGCAACCTGCGCATCGTCCAGGCGCTCATCGACCGTGGGGCAAGAGTCGACGCCGCCTCGGAAGCGGGCGTTACCCCACTGATGGAAGCCGCGCGCGTGGGCGGCGCCGAGGTCGTGCGTGCACTGATCGCAGGCGGGGCCAGCGCGAACGCACGCGAATCGGCGCGAGGGCAAACCGCACTGATGTGGGCCGCCGCCCGAGGCCACTCCTCTGTCGTCCGGGCGCTCGTCGACGCGGGCGCGGACGTCCACGCCCGCTCACAGACGCGCCGCGTCACGGCCATGCTGGATCGCGGCCCCCGGCGGATCGTGAAGACGTCCATGCAGGATGCGCACACCATCGACACCGGCGGCATGACACCGCTGCTGTTCGCGGCGCAGGGCGGCGACGTCGAGTCGCTTGCGCACCTGCTGGCCGCGGGTGCCAACGCCAGCGATACGGCGGCGGGTGGCATGTCGGCGCTGACACTGGCGGCGTTTTCGGGCCACGGCGCGTCGGCGCGTCTGCTGATCGAAAAAGGCGCCGACCCCGACGCCAGCGGCGCCGGCTACACGGCGCTTCACGCCGCGGTGTTGCGCAGCGATGCCGCAACCGTCCGTGCGCTCATCGCTGGTGGTGCGAACGTCGACGCACGGATTACCAACGGCAGCCCGGTGCGTCGGTTCGGTTCGCAGTGGGCGCTGCCTCGTACGCTGATGGGCGCCACACCGCTGTTCGTGGCGGCGGCGTACCTCGAGACGGACCTCATGCGCGTGCTGCTCGAAGCGGGCGCCAATCCCGCGCTCGGCCTCGGCGAGGGGACAGTGCCGCTTCACGCAGCGGCCGGCGCCGAGGTCGAGAAAGAAGCACGGCCCATCGACCTTGCCCGCTTCCAGATCGTCGATTCCGACACACCGGTCGTTCCACGTCCAGAACCAGCGGTGCTGGAAGCCGTCCGCCTGCTGCTGGACGCGCGGGCCGATGTGAACCAGCCGAGCGCGGATGGCAACACCGCTCTCCACCTGGCGGCAGGTGGCGGTCACGTCGCGCTGATTCAGTTACTGGCGGAACGCGGTGCCATGCTCGACGCCACGAACGGCGAAGGGCTGACGCCGCTGGCACTCACCGAACCACGAACCGCGCAGCCTGGTCAGGGCCGTGGTTCACCCGGCTTCCCCGATGCGGCCGCTCTGCTTCGCCGCCTGGGCGCTGCCCGCTGACACGTGCATCGCTGTGATATAGATGCGCTCCAGTCCGTTCCCCTTTCAGGAGGTTCTCCGACGTGCCGCAATACCTCATCGAGCGCAATATCCCCGGCGCCGGTCAGTTGACGCCGGCCGACCTGAAGGCCATCTCGCAGAAGTCCTGCAGCGTACTCAACGAAATGGGTCCGCAGATCCAGTGGGTTCACAGCTACGTGACCGGCGATCAGGTGTTCTGCGTCTACCGCGCGCCCAACGAACAGATGGTGCGCGAGCACGCGCGGCTGGGGGGCTTCCCCGCGGACAAGGTTTCGGAAATCAGGACGGTCATCGATCCCGGCACGGCCGAATAACACCAACGTCGCGGGGGCGACCAGTCCACCGCTCCCGCAACGTCCTCCCCCTCAGTTCACACGTGTTGCACGTTGTGGCGCCTTGCCGACCAGCGGCGATCATTTCGGAATTGGCATCGCTCGAACGACACCGTGCCGTTGGCGCAGTCAACTCAACCGAGCTCCGTGATTATGGCGCCGCGCGGTACTGCTGGGGCACCAGCTCGGGTCCAGGCGCGTGCAGCAGGTTCCCCTCCGGCGTCACGTCCATGCCGTGATTGCCCGACGCCTCCACCACCCCCAGCACGCGGGCCGTGGCCGGGTCCACCTTGATCAACCAGCCCGGCACGTTGTTCGGACCGCGCGGAATGCTCGACAACCACATCGCGCCGTCGGCCAGCGTCAAGCCGAACGTCTTGCCGAACTGCGACCACTCGCCCAGATACGTGCCCGTCCGATCGAACCGCTGGATGCGGCCGTTCTCACGGTCTGCCACGTAGACAACGCCCTGCGCATCCATCTGGATGGAGTGCGGCAGGCGAAATTCTCCCGGACCGGTTCCGGCACTGCCCCACTCCCGCACCTTGCGGCCATCGGCGGTGTACTCGAGAATGCGCGCGTTGCGATAGCCATCGGCAATGAACACGTGGCCGTCCGGCGCAAAGGCCACATCGGTGGTGCTGCAGAAGTTTCCGCACGGTGACGGTTGTCCACCGACTTCAATCGACAGCAGCCGCTCGCCCTCTGGAGAAAACTTGTACACCATCGAACTGGCCGCATCCGTGGTCCAGACGTTGCCGTCCGGATCGAGTCTGATGGCGTGCGGTGTCTGGTAGAGCCCCTTGCCCCACGACCGCACCACGCGGCCGTCACGATCGACCACGACCACCGGGTCGGCCTGGTCGCCGCGCTGCAGCAGATAGACGAGCCCGTCGCGGCCTGACGCCACCCACGACACCATACCCATCTCCCACCCGGCCCGCGGCGGCGTGACGCGGATGGGCGCCGGCGACACACCGAGGCGCGGCGCGGCGGCCATTGCCGCCTGCAGTGCGGTGTTCTGCGCCTCCAGCTGCGCGCGTTCTTCGGGCGTCAGACGGTCCACGTTCTGCGCGGCCACGGTGGCCACCATACACGCCAGCACCAGCAGGAGTCGGATTGACATGCGGGGACGGTAACACGGCTTTTCCCCCTCAGTTCGCTTGTGTTGCGGGTCGTGACGCATCCGCAGTCAGCAGCGATTTTGCCGGACATCGGTGTGGTTCGAGCGATGCCGCGCCGTTGGCGCAATCAACTCGAGCGAGTTCTGGAATTGCCCCCTCAGTTCACTTGTGCTGCGGGTCGTGGCGCATTCGCAATCAGCGGCAATTGGTTCTGAGATTGGCCTCCAGAGTTACGATGGAGTGGATGAACCGGATCGTCCGCATCGCGGCGGTACTGCTGTGGCTGGTGGGAGGCGTGGCGCTTCCGTCAGCCGAGGCGGGCCCGTGTGCGCCGGCCCCGATTGGAGCCCGGACGCTGTGGGCCGCCGCCGACGTCGACGGCGACCGCGTGGTGGACGTCATCCGCGTGTCGACGGCCGTGGACACGGCCCTGCCGGAGCTCATGGCCAGCGGATGTTCCCGTGTCCGCGTGCCACTGGCCACCATGACTGGCGAGGTGCTGGCCGCCGAGGACATCGACGCGGACCGCGACCTCGACCTCGTGCAGTACGACGCCACCGGCGCGGCCGTCCGCACCTGGATCAACGACGGCACCGGCCAGTTCGAGCTGGCTGAACCGGCGGCGCTCGCGCCGGCTCGCTCGCACGCGGCCGTCACCGTCCACCGCAATGCCCCGGACATCCTCAGCCTCGCGCCACAGCGGGATCGTCCGTCCGTCATCCCTTCGGCCGCCGCCGGTGTGGCCACCGGCAAGGCACGGCGCGCGGCGTCGGCAGCCGCCGCCCATCAGCCCGCGGCGCCGTTCCGTCTTGCGGGTCCCCCGCGCGCACCTCCCACGTTCGGCTCCACGTCCTGTCGCTGACGCCCCGGCCTCATCACTGACGCCGGGCGTTGTCTGCCCGGGTGTCCGTCGAGGAGAGGTCTACCCGTGCGTCTCGTGATCCGTCTGTTCTGTGCCGTCTGGTTCGTTTCCGCCGCGCCCGCGCTGGCGCAATCCATCATCGATCCCGACGAAGGTACGTTCTCGAGCATCAAGCCCCGCATTCCCGAGCCGATGGTCTTCGACCTCGTCCGGCCGCTCGGCGCGCATCGCGGCGAACTGGAAGTGAACTCGCTGTTCCGCGTCTCACCCGGTGCGCGGCCGCGCCACGTGCAGTGGGCGCCGGAGGTGGAATACACCTTCGCGGATGGCTACGGCGTCGAGTTCGAACTGCCCATGGAAGACGGCCGTCTCGACAGCCTGAAGGTGGCGGTGCAGGGCACGCTCCCGGGCTCGAAGCCGCGCTCCTTCATTCAGGGGTGGCAGAGCATCTGGGAAGGCGCCCGCGAAGGCGGTGCGCAGGTGGACCTCCTGTATCTCGCCGGAGCGCGGTGGCACCGCAACTGGAGCGTGTTCACCATGACCGGCGTGCGTCAGGAGCGCCACGATGGCCTCGGCTATCTCTTCCTCGGCAATTACTCGCTGTTCTTCCACGCCGGCCGCGAAACCACCTTCGGCCTGGAATCGAATCTATCGGGCGGCGGACACGCTCCGGCCCGCATGATGCTCATGCCGCAGATCCACACGCGCACGGGCTACAGCGTCAGCGACATTACCGAGGCGATCGAGCAACTGAAACGGCTCGATCCGAAGCCGGGTGCGAGCTTCGAATATGACGGCGCCGAGACGATCATCCCCGACGTCGTGGTCAGGGCCGCTCCCGACGGAAGCTGCGCC
>CAZZGM010000053.1:0-1808 GCA_964653955.1 uncultured Bifidobacteriaceae bacterium
GAACACCACATCCGCCTGTCCACTGCGGACAATGGCATCGGCCTGTTCGGGTGTGGTGATGAGCCCCACCGCGCCAGTCGCCATACCGGCATCCGCTCTGATCCGTTCCGCGAACGGCACCTGATACCCAGGCCCCACGGGAATCGACGCGCGTGCCACGTTCCCGCCCGACGAGCAGTCGATGAGGTCGACGCCATGTGTCTTCAGACGCCGCGCCAGCGCGACCGAATCCTCGACGTTCCAGCCACCATCGACCCAGTCCGTGGCTGAAATGCGCACGAACACCGGCAGGTCGTCAGGCCACTCGGCGCGCACGGCGTCGACCACCTCGAGACACAGGCGAATGCGGTGGTCGAACGAGCCACCCCAGCCATCGTTACGTGTGTTGCTGAGCGGCGACAGGAACTCGTGCAGCAGGTAGCCATGCGCCGCATGGACTTCCGCCACCTGCACGCCTATCGAGCGCGCGCGTACGGCAGCCGCGCGGAACGCGGCAATGATTGATCCGATGCCGGCCTCGTCGAGCGCCGCCGGCTCGGGATACCCCGGCGCAAAGGCCTCCGCCGTCGGCCCCACCGGCAACCACCCACCCGCCTCCGGGCCAATCTCGCCCACCCCGTCCCAGGGTCGATGCGTGCTGCCCTTGCGCCCGGCGTGGGCCAGTTGCATGGCCATCACGCGCCCCTGGCCGCGAACGAAGTGAACGATGGGCGCCAGTGCTTCGGCATGCGCGTCGGACCAGAGCCCGAGATCCTGAGGACTGATCCGCCCTTCGGGTACCACCGCGGTGGCTTCGGTCATCACCAGCCCGGCCCCTCCCACCGCCCGCGCCCCCAGATGCACGGCATGCCACATGGAGGGCATCCCGTCATCACTGGAGTACTGGCACATGGGCGACACGAACACACGGTTGGGAAAGGTCACACCGCGCAGGGTGAAGGTATCGAAGAGTCCCGGCATGCGCGTCATTGTTTCACGTCGAGAACCCGCGAACCGAACTCCGGACCTGAGCCCCCAGGCCCCAATCGTTGCTCAACCGCGTTGACACCCCACACACTCCGCCCGTACGATCCCCTTTTGGCACCTTTGTACCCGGCCTGATGTCTGACCTGTTCCGCTGGTTGCGTGCGCTCGTGGGGATGGCCCCGCGCCGCGAACCTGTCCACCGCGTCGCTTCCGCCCACCTCCCAACCGAGTTCGGCGACTTCGACATACACGTGTACGAAAGTCCGCGTGCCGCCGAAACCCACGTCGCGCTCGTCCGCGGTGATCTGGGCGACGGGCAGAACGTGCTGGTGCGCGTGCACTCCTCCTGCGTCACGGGCGACATCTTCCACTCGGCGCGCTGCGACTGCGGTCCGCAGCTGCACGCGGCCCTCGGCCGCATTGCCGAAGAAGGACGCGGCGTGCTGATCTACCTGAACCAGGAGGGGCGCGGCATCGGCCTGGCCAACAAGATTCGCGCCTACAAGCTGCAGGACGAAGGCGCCGACACCGTCGAAGCCAACGAACGTCTCGGGTTTCCCGCCGACATGCGCAACTACCAGGCGGCTCTCGAGATGCTGCACGACCTCCACGTGACGTCGGTGCGCCTGATGAGCAACAACCCGCGAAAGCTCGAAGGCCTGTCCGGCAACGGGCTGGCCGTCAACGAACGGCTGCCGCTCGAAATTATGGCCACGGCCGCCACGCAGCATTACCTCAAGACGAAGAAGGACAAGCTCGGCCACATCCTCTCGTCGGTGTAGCCGCCGGACACCACCGTGCCCTCCTGGCTGTCGTGGCCCGTTCTGGCCCTGGTCCTCGCC
>CAZZGM010000053.1:1818-12303 GCA_964653955.1 uncultured Bifidobacteriaceae bacterium
TCAACGTCTGGCCAACGCCAAAGGTCCGCATGGGCTGGGCCCTGTCGGTGGAACTGGCGCTTGCGGTGCTTGCCGTTGCCGCTGCCGGCACGCGTGCCGACCGGCTGGCGCGCGGCGTGCTTCCCTCCGCATGGGTGCTGCTGGTGGCGGGACGTTATCTGGACGTCACCGCGCCCGGTCTCTACGGCCGTGAATTCAACCTGTACTGGGACAGCCGCCATCTCGGCAACGTGACGGCGATGCTCGTGCAGGCCGTGCCGCTGTGGCAAACAGCCCTTGCGGCGCTGGTGCTGCTCGTGGCCACGGCCTTGGCGTGGGCCGTGGCGCGGTGGGCGTGGCAGCGCGTCGCGGCCGCCACCAAAGACGCACGCCTGCGTACCACCCTCGCCATCACCGCAACGCTCATCGTCATGCTGCATGTCGCGGCGCCATTGGCCGCGCCGCTGCCGTTCAGCCGTCCCGTGAGCGCGACGATTGCCCGCCAGCTGGGGTACGCCGCCGCCGTCATCGCCCCTGAACGGACGGCACCGGCACTGGCCGACAGTCCCGCCCTCGATCGTCCGTTCGACGCGCTCGGGCAGGCGGATGTGGTGCTGGTCTTCGTGGAAGCGTACGGCGCGGTGACGTTCGAGCGGTCCGGCATGGCCGAGGCGCTGGCCGGCAGCCGGCAGCAACTGGTCGACGCGGCAGCCGCCGCCGGGCGATCGCTGGTGTCGGCCTACGTGGACTCGCCCACGTTCGGCGCCTCATCCTGGCTGGCGCACCTCACACTGCTGACCGGCCTGGATGTGCGCGACCAGTACGCCTACGTCGCCGTCATGCGGACACCGCGCGACACGCTGCCGCGCGCGTTCTCGCGCCGCGGATATCGGACCGTGGCCATCATGCCCGGCATGCGGCAGCCGTGGCCGGAAGGCGCATTCTACGGGTTCGATCGCATCTACGACTTTGCCGCGCTCGACTATCGCGGCCCGCGATTCGGGTGGTGGACCATTCCGGATCAGTTCAGCCTCGCGCGTCTGGCCGAGCAGGAACTCACGGCAACGCCGCGTGCTCCCGTCCTGGCCGTGTTCCCCACCGGTACGACACATGCGCCGTTTGGTCCCGTTCCGCCCTACCAGCCCGACTGGACGCGGGTGCTGAACGACGAGCCATTCGATCCAGACCAGGTGCAGCAAGCGCTGGCGTCGGCTCCCGATCTCACGAACCTGGCCCCCGGCTACACTCGTGCCGTGGACTACGCCCTGCGCAGCTTTGCCGGTTACGTTCGTGAGCAGGCCGGACGTGCCCAGGTGCTGGTACTGGTCGGCGATCATCAGCCCGTGGCCGCTGTCTCGGGTCCCGGTGCCTCGTATCGTGTGCCCGTGCACATCGTCGCCAGTCCTGGCATCGTTGTCGATCGCCTGCGCGGTGCGGGCTTCGGCGACGGCATTACGCCAGGCCCCGAGGCACTTGGTGGCATGCACCAGCTGACAACGGTGTTGCTCGATGCATTCCGCTAGCGGCCTGTCTCGTCGCTTCCTGAAGCGCCCGTTCCGCAGGACCGGGCCGGAATATGCCGCTGAGCGCCAATTTCGGCATGTGAGCGTTCGTTGATGCGCTCCACGAGCCTGTGGCAACTGCCGGCCCCGCCGCTCCGCGGGCGATGGCTTGCGCTGTCGGCGCTGGCGATAGCAGCCACAGCCGCTGCCGCGTGGCTCCTGCACGCCAACGGCCTGCTGTCCGTACGCGGCGCCTTCGTGGCCCTGACACTCGCAACCATCATCCAGATGTTGGCCATTGGTGGCGCCGGCACCGGCCATCCGTTCGCGTGCGCAGGCATCGCCAACCAGGTCACCACCGCGCGCACATCGGTTCTGGCGCTGGCCGCCGGACTCCTGGTCGATCCATCCACGCCACTCGTCGCCTGGCTGGTGGTTGCGGCAACGGTACTGCTCGGCTTCATGGACGGCGTCGACGGATGGGTGGCGCGGCGTTCCCGCATGACGAGCCCCTTCGGAGCGCGCTACGACATGGAAACCGACGCACTGTTCATCCTGGTGCTGTCGGCACACGTCTGGCTGGCCGGTAAAGCCGGCGTGTGGGTGCTGGCCTGCGGACTCATGCGCTATGCCTTCGTGGCCGCCGGCTGGTGCCTGCCGTGGCTGACCGGACCGTTGACACCGACCATGCGCGGCAAGGCGGTCGCCGTCCTTCAATTCGTCGGTCTGGGTACCGCGCTGGCACCCATCATCCCAGTTGCTGTCAGCACGTCCATTGCCGCTGTCGCCCTCACTGTGCTCGTCTGGTCGTTTGCCATTGACGTACGCCGCCTCTGGCTCGCCCGCCCGGCCATGGTCCGATCAAGAATGCTTCCCTGATGCCTGACACCGCGCGCGCGTTCTGGGTGATGGAGCCCGGACGCGGCGAGATCCGCGAAGAGACGCTGCCGGCGCGTGCCGAAAGCAGCGTGCTGGTACGCACGCTGTACACCGCCGTCAGCCGCGGCACCGAGAGCCTCGTGTTCCTGGGCCGGGTGCCGGTGTCGGAGCAGACGCGCATGCGCGCGCCGTTTCAGGCGGGCAAGTTTCCCGGACCGGTCAAGTACGGCTACATCAACGTCGGCCTGGTCGAAGAAGGACCGGCCGCGTTGCACGGGCACACCGTGTTTGCCTTGTATCCTCACCAGACGCGGTATGCCGTGCCGGCCGATGCCGTGCACGTGGTGCCTCCGGACGTGCCTGCCGGGCGCGCCGTCCTGGCCGCCAATATCGAGACGGCCATCAACGGCCTGTGGGATGGCGGCCCGCTACCTGGCGATCGTATCCATGTCATTGGCGGCGGAACGGTGGGCTGTCTGGTGGCATGGCTGGCCGGACGCATCCCGGGATGCGACGTGACACTGGTGGACATCTGCCCCGAACGTGCCGCCACGGCTCGCGCGCTGGGCGTGGCCTTTGCCACGCCCGACGAAATGACAGGCGACGCCGATCTCGTGATTCACACCAGCGGCTCGCCGGACGGTCTCGCACTGGCGCTTCGCGTGGCCGGCGACGAAGCCACGGTGGTCGAAATGAGCTGGTACGGCGATCAGCTGGTGACGATTCCGCTTGGGGAAGCATTTCATGCGCGGCGGCTGCGGCTGGTGTCGTCGCAGGTAGGCCGCGTGGCCGCATCACAACGCGTACGGTGGAATTTTCGCCGGCGCCTGACGCTGGCGCTGTCGCTGCTTCGCGATCCCGCGCTGGACGTGCTCATCACCGGCGAAAGCACGTTCGATGAGTTGCCGGCCCTGATGGCCAGGCTGGCCGCCACGCCCGGCAGCGTGTTGTGCCACCGGATCAGCTACGGCCAGGCGTGAATCCCTGCCGTCTCCAATGAGCAGCGGCAGCACTGTGAGGTGACATGTACTCGGTAACGGTCCGCGACCACATGATGATTGCGCACAGCTTCAAGGGCGAAGTGTTCGGCCCCGCCCAGCGCCTGCACGGCGCCACCTACGTGGTCGACGTGGAGTTCCGGCGGCCGGACATCGATGCGGATGGCATTGTCGTCGACATCGGGCGTGCCGGTGACACATTGAAACAGGTGCTCGGCGAGGTGAACTATCGCAATCTCGATGAGGTGCCGGCGTTCTCGGGCCGAAACACCACCACCGAGTTCCTGGCGCGCTTCGTCTTCGACCGCATGCTGGTGGCAATCCTGCGTGGTGAGCTCGGTCCCGGCGCGCGAGCGGTGCAGAGCCTGAAGGTCACGCTGCACGAATCGCATGTGGCGTCTGCCGCCTACGAGGGGAGCGTCGCACCATCGGCCTGACCATGTCCGCGCCGTCCGGGCAGCCAGAGAATGCACGCCGCGCCGCAATGCTCGTTGCCGGCGCGCTCGACACGCCGACCGGTGGTTCCCGTTACAACCGGCGGATGACCGAGGCCCTCGTGGCTGCCGGTTGGACCGTCGACGTGTACGAACTGCACGGCGCGTTCCCTCATCCGGACGGCAGTGCCACCGCCGCGGCCGCTCGTGTACTGGCGTCGCTCCCGGATGGCCGCCTCACCCTTGTCGACGGCCTGGCGTTCAGCGCCCTGCCGGATGCGATGCGGCGTGAGGCGTCGCGGCTGCGGCTGGTGGCACTCGTGCACCTGCCGCTGGCCGCCGATGTCAGTCTCGACGAAACCACGCGCGAACGTCTGCGCGCCGGCGAGCGCCTGGCCCTGCACGCCGCTTCGCTGATTGTCGTCACCGGCGAAGTTGCGCGTCCGCTGCTCGGTCCGTATGACATCCCCGACGCTCGCATCACGGTGGTGGAACCCGGCACCGATCGGGCGCCGCTGGCCCGCGGCTCTGGCGGGCCGGGCACTCATCTGCTGTCGGTCGCCACCGTGAGCCCGGGCAAAGGCCACGACGTGCTGCTGCACGCTCTGGCCCGTCTGCCGGACACGCTCGAATGGCATCTGACCTGTGCGGGCAGTCTCACACGCTGGCCAGACACCGCCAGTCGCGCGCGGTTACTGATCGACGAACTCGGATTGGGTAATCGCGTGACACTGGCTGGCATCCTCGAAGGTGCTCACCTGGACGATGCGTACGAGCAGGCCGACGTGTTCGTACTGGCCACGCTTCAGGAAACATACGGCATGGCTACCGCCGAAGCCCTGGCACACGGGCTGCCGGTCGTCACCACGGATACCGGTGCGGCACGGGCCCTGCTCGCACCAGACACCGAACGCGCCGCCGGCGTGGTCGTCTCGACCGGCGACGTTATCGCATTCAGTCAGGCGCTGACGCGCGTGCTTGACGATGCCGTGTACCGTGCCGCGCTGGCCGCGGGGGCTCGCCACGCACGCCAGCACCTGCGGACCTGGGATGAGGCCGCCCGGCAACTGACAGCGGCACTGGAGAATCTGACCCGATGACCGACGAGGAACTGGCACGCTGGCTGAAACTACGCGAAGCCGCCGACTGGACCGCCCGGTCGGCCCGGCTCACGCACGTCATCGCCGGCGTCGTCGATGGACACGGTCCACTGAATGTGCTGGACCTCGGCTGCGGTACCGGCTCGAACCTCCGTTATCTGGCCGAACGCCTGCCGTCGCCTCAACACTGGCTGCTGGTGGACCGCAGCGTCGACCTCCTGGCACTCGTGCGAACACGCACCGAAGCCTGGGCCATTGAGCGCGGCTACGACGTGCGCAGCCGGCCGAACGGTTTCGTCATCCGCAGCAACCGGTTTCTGTGTCACGTGGACACGCGCTGCCAGGATCTCGACACACTGTCCGACGAAACACTGTTCGCCGATCGGCATCTGGTGACCGCGTCGGCACTGCTCGATCTCGTCTCGGATGCCTGGCTCGATACGTTGGTGACGCGGTGCGCAAAGACCGGTGCAGCGGCGCTCCTGGCGCTGACCTACGATGGCCGGTCGACCTGCGAACCGCCGGAACCGGAAGATGAACGTGTCCGGCTGCTGTTCAACGAGCACCAGCATCGCGACAAAGGCCTGGGTGGACCGGCGGCCGGCCCCGACGCGGTCGACAGTATCGAGCGCGCCTTCACGCGCGCCGGCTTCGAGGTGAGAAACGAGCCGAGCGACTGGACGATCGAACCTGCCGAAGCAGACTTCCAACGCCTGCTGATCGAGGGCTGGGCCAGCGCCGCCACCGAGCAGGAGCCCGAATCCGCCCCACTCATTGACGGCTGGCGCCAACGTCGGCTGGCGCACATCGACGCGGGACGCTCGCGCGTGGTGGTCGGGCATCGCGACCTGGCCGCGTGGAAGCGGAGCTGACGCCGGGCCGCCATGTCACGTTTCGACGCCCGGCAGATTCGCGACTACTACGATCGGCAGACGGCCGGGTTCGTGGCGCTGGGCGAAGGCGGACACGCAGGCGCCATCCATCGCGCCGTGTGGGGGCCGGGCGTGACCACGCGCGACCAGGCGTTCCACTTCGTCGAGAATCGCCTCATCGAGTGGTTGCCGCCGGACGACAACGAAACCGGGACTACGCACGTCGTTGATCTCGGCTGCGGCGTTGGCGGCAGCCTGTGCTATCTCGCGCAGCGTTGGCCCATTCGAGGCACCGGCATCACATTGAGTCCCGTACAGGCGCGAATGGCCACGGCACGCATCGAGGCGCTGGGACTGTCCGATCGTGTGCGCTGTATCGAAGGCGACTACACCGCGCTTTCAGACACCGTGGCCCCGGCCGACCTGGCATTTGCCATCGAGTCGTTCGTGCATGGTCCGTCGCCGGGGGCGTTCTTCGATGAAGCCGCACGGCTGCTCCGCCCAGGCGCGCGTCTGGTGATTTGCGACGACATGCTGCGCGATGCCAATCATCCGCGAGCCCGCCGCGCCATCGAGCAGTTTCGCCGTGGCTGGCACATCAACAGCCTGCTGACACGCGACGAACTCACAGCGGAAGCGATCCGCGCCGGATTCGTACTGGAATCCGTCGCGGATCTCACGCCGTGGCTGGAGTTGGGGCGGCCGCGCGATCGGGCGCTGGCCGTACTGTGGACGCTGTTTGGCTGGTTACCGTGGCAACGCTCGCGAGTGGCGCACATCGAAGGCGGCACGGCGCTGCAGATGTGTCTGACGAACGGCTGGCTCGCGTACGAACTCGCCTGCTTTCGTCTTGACCGGCACCAGCACGGGGACATCGGACGAACGGCCGGCCGTCGTGGCCAGACCGAGCGCCATGAGGCTGAGCAGAATGATGATTGAGATCATGGCGGCCTCCCTGCTCACTGGAATTGCAGCCTGCGTGCCAGCTTTTACCCCGTGATCTCACTGAAAACCGGTGCCAGACCGGCCGTCAGCTGACACATCGTGTAAGAACGACACAGCTGACTGGGCCACGCGGCAGCGGGCTTTCACGCTATAGCACGCGGGACACTTCGTCCGGGGCCGGCGCGTCCACACCCGTGCGCCGGAGATCACAATCGAACAGCACGTCGCCGCCCATGCGGAACACGCGATAGCGAGGACGGGCGCAGTCGCGCAGCAGCGCGCGCGGCGCCAGGCGAATGGCCGGCCGGCCATTGCCAATCAGCACCGGTGCAATGGCAATGTGCAGGCGATCCAGCAGGCGCGACTCGAGAAACGCCGACACCGTCACGCCGCCACCTTCGACGAATACGCGTGAACAGCCACGTTCGCGCAACGCCGCCAGCAACTGCCCTTCCGCTCCCCCAACGCCCACATCGTCCACCGCCAGAATGGGCGCAATGCCCACGTGGGTTTCGCCCGCGGCTACCTGCGCTCGATCGCAGACATACACCGTGGGCGCCGTGGCGTCGGTGAACACACGAAATGTAGGAGCCAGCCGGCGCGCCGGATCGAACACGACACGCAGCGGGTGTGGACCGTTCACGTGGCGTGTGGTGAGCTGCGGGTTGTCGGCGGCCACCGTACCGGCACCAACCACCACCGCATCGCACAACGCGCGCAGCCAGTGCAGGTGTACGATGTTTTCGTGACCCGTTACGAACTGCGAGTCGCCGGAGGGCGTGGCAATGAAGCCATCGATGCTCTGTCCCAGGTGCCCGACCGTCAGCGGCCGGACCGGCGTCGCACTGCAGATGGGCAGGTACAGTTCCAGCCGGTCACGGCGTGGATCGTGCGCGGGCAGACATGTGTCCCACCCGATGCCACGGCGCCACCGAAGCACGGCGTTCGTGGCACCATCCGCGCAGGCCACGAGCTCTCCCGCATCGTCCTGCGCGAAGCTTGCGTCGATGTCTCGAGATTCGAGTTGCGCCGCCAGACGGCTGGCCGCGAAGGTGAGCCGCCATATCTCGCCAACAGACGACTCGGGCTCTGATGATGTGGCTTCCGGGGACACGTCACGCCAGTATAGTCGGCGCGTCCGTATGTCGCGCCGGGCGCTACACTTGTCGACATGCTTTCCGTATCCGCCGGCGCCCCAGGTACAGACACCGTCCCCTCCTCGTGGTGGGCACGCGGGCTGCTGTTCGAGAACTGCAGTTGTCAGCTCGTCTGCCCGGGCCACGTGCACTTCAGCCAGGCCTGCACGCACGAGCGCTGTGTCGGCTACTGGGCCGTTCGCGTGGACGAGGGACAGTTCGGATCGGTATCCCTGAACGGTGCCAGGGCCGTCGTGGCTTTCGACGCACCACAGCACATGATCGAAGGCGGCTGGACCGAGGTGGTCATCGTCGACGAGGCCGCCACGCCCGACCAACGCGCGGCCCTCGAAACCATCCTCACCGGAAAAGCCGGTGGATCCTGGGCGGTGCTGGCCAGGTTCGTCGCCCGCTGGCTCGACACGCGCGTGCTGCCCATCGAGTTCACCGAAGACGACGTCACCAGGGGCGCACGCATTCCGGGCCTGCTCGAGACGTCGATCTCGCACATCAAGGGACGCGACCGCTCGCAGCCGGTACTCTTCGAAAACATCTTCAACCAGATCCACGGCTCGACGCAGGTGCTCGCGCTCGGCCACACGCAGTACGACGATGGGGTGATCCGGATTGCCACGGAGAAGACCCACGGACTGCACTCGCGCTTCGAGTGGTCGGTCGACTGACGCGCGCCGGCACGCGCCAGCTCGTGTTGTGCGCGGCGGCGGTCATGGCCATGGTCGTGGCCTGGATGTTTCTCGCCGCGGGAACATCGCTTGCCACGCCTCACGCGCACGCCACCAGCGCGGCGTCGTTCGTCATGACCGTCGTGATGTGGCAAACCATGATCGTCGCCATGATGACACCCACCGTGCTGCCCTGGCTCACGGCATACGCGCGGCTGGTGGCTCCCGCCGATGCCACGACGACGCCGTGGATGCCGATCGCGGCGTTTGCCGGAGGATACTTTGCCATCTGGCTGGTCTACAGCACGATGGCGGCCGGCGTGCAAAGCGCGCTGCAGGCCACTGGCGCACTGGACATGAGCGGCCTCATGTCGACGCGATCCGGCGGCATGGTATTGGCAGCAGCCGGCGTGGCGCAGTTCCTTCCGCTGAAGCAGGCGTGCCTGGCGCACTGCCGCAACCCACTCAGCTATTTCCTGGCGCACTGGCGACATGGTCCCATCGGCGGCTTCCGCCTGGGCGTGACGCACGGTGCTTACTGTGTGGGCTGCTGCTGGCTGATCATGCTGACGGGCTTTGCCATGGGGCTGATGAATCTCGCCTGGATGGCACTGCTCACGGTGGTATTGGCCGCCGAGCAGGGGCTGCCCGGCGGCGTGTGGATGGGTCGCGCGTTTGGCGCGGGCCTCATCGTCTGGGGCGCCGCGCTGATGCGCTGAGGTTCGTCCCGTTACTGAGGAATGGCCTGGATGGACAGGCTGATCTTCACTTCGTCGCCGACGAGGAAGCCACCCGTTTCGATCGCGGCATTCCAGTTGAGGCCGAAGTCCTTGCGGTTGAGTGCAACCTCGCCCTCGAACGCGACACGTTCGTTCCCCCACGGGTCTTTCGCCTTGCCCAGGTAGGTCACCGGAATGACGATGTCCCGCGCCACGCCCCGCATGGTGAGCGTACCGGCCACGTCGAATACGTTACCGCCGCGCGGTGTAATGGCGGAGCTCACGAACGTAATCGTCGGATACGTTTCCACCGCGAAGAAGTCGTCCGAGCGCAGGTGCGTGTCGCGGTCCGGCGTGTCGGTGTCGATGCTGGCCGCCTGGATGGTGAACGTCACCGTCGACTGCGCCGGCGTGGCCTCGTCAAAGGCAATCGAGCCCTCGAAGTCCGCGAAGCGGCCACGAACCTTGGTGATCAAGTGGCGCACCTGGAAAGCGGCCTCGGAGTGAGTCTTGTCGATCTGGTACGTGCGGGTGCTCATGATGTGTCCTCTGTGAATGAATGACAGCGTTGTCTGGTTGTGCAGGGTCAGCCCTGGCGCGCACGCACCTCGGCGAGCGTGTCCACCAGTGCCTGGAGGTCCTTGCGTCTGACACCGGCCAGACGCTCGCGGTGAAATTGACGCACGGGTTCGTCGAGCGCCGCCAGGCGATCGAGCCCGGCAGGCGTGATGAACGTCCGGACCAGCCGGCGATCCGCGTCCGCGCGCGCGCGATCGATCAGGCCCAGTTCCGTCATGCGATCCAGCAGCCGTGTGACGTCGGACACCGGCCACAGCAGCCGTGCGCCAATCTCGTGCCGGCACAAACCAGCGGCTCCCGCGCCGCGGAGGATACGCAGCACGTTGTACTGCGTGGACGTCAGGCCATGCGTCTTCAGCACCTGCGACATGGCGTGTTCGAGCAGCGCCGCCGTGCGGACGATGCTCAGGTGCACTTCTTCTTCGAGCAGCGCAAAGGGCCGGGCCGACTTGAGCTCGACGTGCAGGGGCCGCTTCATGTGATGACAATATATGTTTAAACACATATTTGTCAAGCCCGCCCGTCCACTCGCCGATGACGCTCTCAGGACTGGCCCGTCTTCTCCCCTGCCGGCGGTCCGCTCGAACCCGCACCGGATGGGTCTGCAGGAGGGTGAATGCCGTAGGCCTCGTGCACGTCGGCCAGGCTCACGGCTCCCA
>CAZZGM010000054.1:0-5987 GCA_964653955.1 uncultured Bifidobacteriaceae bacterium
CGGTATACAAGGTGCCGCCACGGGCGGTCACCTTGTATACCGACGGCGTGCGGAGCTGGCGAGGCTCGCCGGCATCACGCCTGCTGGTCGAAGCCGATGGCCTTGCCGCCATTGGCTGCCATCCCGGCGTGCTCGACGAACCAGCAACACTCAGCGGCACGGTCACCATGCGTACACGCCAGGCATTGACCGCTGGCGCGATTGTGGAGGTGCGCCTGGTGGATGTCTCGAAGGCCGATGCGCCGGCCGTGCCGCTGGCGCGTCAGGTGATTGTCACCGGCGGCGAACAGGTGCCCATCCCGTTTTCACTGACCTACGCGACGGAAATCATCGAAGCCGGGCACCGTTACCAGGTGGAGGCAACGATCAGCGAAGGCGGCCGTGTGAGATACCGCACGACCACGGCCCATCCAGTGTTCGTGTCCGGCGATCGCGCCGCACCGGTGGCGATCCTCGTGCAGCCGTCCCGCTGAACGCGTGCCGATGGTGCATGCCGTTCGCCGCTCGTGACGTCACACCCGACAGTGATACCGTGATCGATCGCACCATGTCCGCCGTGTCCCCATCGTCTTCATCGCTTTCCGTCATGCGGGTTGGCGCCGATACCGCCACGCGCCATCTCGTGATGCTGCACGGCATCTACGGCCGCGGCCGCAACTGGCTTGGCGTGGCGCGCAGCCTGACCGCCGCGCGACCCGAGTACGCGTGCTGGCTGGTGGACCTGCCGCACCACGGCGCGTCCGGCCCCGGCGCACACGGCGACACGGTGCTGGGGCTGGCCGAGGACGTGGACGACTGGCTGCACACCGCGGACATTGTCCCCACGGCGGTGCTCGGCCACTCGTTCGGAGGCAAGGTGGCGCTGGCGCTGGCCGCGCGACTGACCGGCATTCCGCTGCAGGTGTGGGTGATCGACTCGACGCCCGAGGTCAAGCCGCCCTCGGGGAGCGCGCACGACATGCTGCGGGTCATCCGCCAGCTGCCGTCACGCTTCCCGGAACGTGAGGCCGTGCAGAGGGCGTTGCAGGAGGCGGGTTACACCCTTGGCGTGGCGCAGTGGATGAGCACGAACCTCGTGCGCGACGGTGAAGGGTTCCGCTGGCACCTCGACTTCCATGCGATGGCGCGGCTGCTGGCCAACTTCTTTGAAACCGATCTCTGGACCGTTGTCGAGCACCCGGCGCCCGGCCACCAGATCCATGTACTGAAGGCAAACGCATCGAACGTCATCTCGCCGGCGGCGGTTCGCCGCATCGAGTCGGCCGGGCCGGACGTGCATCTTTACCACCGCGACGGCGGACACTGGATTCATGCCGAACGGCCGGACGTGGTGACGGACCTGCTGGCGGAAGCCCTGCCGTAAACCAGCGCCGCCGCGACTACTTCGTACGCCGCGGGCGGGATATCGTTGCCTGCGTCACGCTGACGAGGTGGCGGCTGTGGCGACTCGTCGGTACAATTGATTGCGTATGCGCCGCAGTGCCATTGTTCTCGTTCTCATCCTGTCGGTTGTCCTGACCGCCGCGTGCCGGCGTTCGCCGCTCGAGGTGTCCACCATCCAGCTCGGGCGTGCCTTGAGCGCCGACAACCAGATTGGCAGCCACACCACCGTGTTCCGTCCGGACGACACGATCTATGTGTCGGTGCTGACCACGGCCACCGGGGCCGGGACGATTGGTGTGCGCTGGATGTACGGCGACCGGCTCATCAGCGATCCCTCGAAGGACGTGTCCTATAAAGGGCCGGCCGCCACCGAGTTCCACATCCAGAATTCGGGAGGATTTCCGCCGGGGAACTACAGCGTGGAGGCGTTTCTCGACGGTGAATCAGTGGGCAGGCGGACGTTCACCGTCGAGCGTCCCTGAGCCGGTTCCTTCTCGTCATTCGTAGCGCAGCGTGGCCACCGGGTTGATGCGGCCGGCGCGCCGCGCCGGAACGAAGCCCGCGAGTATCGATACGACGCCCAGCAGCGCCACGGTCGACAGCGCGATCCACGGGTCACCCGGCTCGAGGCCGTAAAGCTGCGACGCCACGTAGCGCCCCAGCGCCATCGCGGCCGGCACGCCAATGACGAGACCGATGCCGAGCAGCACGAGCACCTCCTTCATCACGAGCCACACCACCAGTCCGGGCTCGGCGCCGAGCGCCAGGCGGATGCCCATCTCCTTGCTTCGGCGCGTCACGACAAACGCCATCACACCATACAGGCCGATGGACGCCAGCACCGTGGCCAGCAGTCCGAAGCCGGCCGACAACAGAGCAATGAGGCGCTCGGTCATGAGCGTTTCGTCGAGCTGGCCCTGCAGCGTTTTCATCTCGTAGATGGGGAGCCCGTTGTCGAGCGCGGCGACCGCGCCGCGAATGAGGTTGTAGGTGGAGCTCGATGCGCCCGCGGTGCGCACGTAGAACGTGGCGCTGTTGCGGCCCCAGTTGGGAAGGAACACCTGCCGGCGCACGCCCTCGCGCGGCCCCTCGTACAGCGAGTCCTCCACCACGCCGACGATCTCGATGTCCAGCTTCGTATTGGGACCGCCGCCGCGGCCGAGATGGCGGCCGACGGCGCTCTGACTCCCGAAGAAGTGCTCGGCGAACTTGCGATTGACGATGGCCACGCGTGGCTGTTGCTGTTCGTCGCCGGGACGGAAGTCGCGGCCTTCCAGCAGGCGGATGCCCATGGCGTCGAAGTAGCCGGGCGAGAGCGCGTTCATGAACGCCTGCATGTCTTCGCCATCCCTGGCCTGGTGGCCCTCCACGCTCGTGGTGCTGTCCCACTCGTCACCGGCCAGGATGGCCACCGACGCCAGCGCCGCCGAGGTGATACCCGGTGTGCCGCGCAGCCGATCGAGCAGCTGCTGGTAGAACTGCGTGGTGCGCTCGTCCGAGTAGCCACCCAGCGCCGGCGACAGACGGAAGGTGACGAGGTTGTCCAGCACCACGCCGGTATCGGCGGCGCGCAGGTTGCCGAGGCTGCGCACGAACAGACCGGCGCCAAACAGCAGCAGGAAGCTGAGCGCCACCTGCACCACGACGAGGCCCTTGCGGAGATAAAGTGACCCCCCGGCGCCGGCAACGGCTCCGGCCGTGTCCTTGAGCGTGGACCACGTGTCGGGACGGCTGGCGCGCAGCGCCGGCAGCAATCCGAACGTGACGCCGGTGACGAGTGCCAGCATGAAGGTGAACATGAGCACTCGCCAGTCGGGTGTTGGCTGGATGAGAAGCGGTGCACCGCCGCTGGGCACGAAGGCAATGAGCACGCGGGTGAGGCCGACTGCGATGATCAGGCCCAGCACGCCGCCCATGAACGAGAGCAGCAGGCTCTCCACGAGGAGCTGACGCACGAGTTGTCCGCGTGACGCCCCCAGCGACAGGCGCACGGCAATTTCACGCTGCCGGGCGAACGCGCGTGCCACGAGCAGGCTGGCGACATTGGCACACGCGATGAGCAGCACGAGACCCACCATGGCCATCAGCACCAGCAGGGGCGTGGAAAAATCGTTGCGGAGCGACGAGTAGCCGATGTCCGCCCGCTCGACGCGGAGCTGGCCCTTCATGAACTGCTCGCGCAGGTAGGGCGACCAGTTGCGCGCGCCTTCGAGCGTCATCTCGTGCTCGCGGATCTGGAGAAACAGCCCCTGAAGCGGCGCCTGCGCCGACTCGATGGCGTAGCCGGGTTTCAGGCGCGCAAACACCTGCACCCATCGCGTGCGTGGATCGTCCATCCGCACCCATTCCCACTCCGGCACCACCACCGGTTTCATCTGGATGGGCACGCGCAGGGCCGGCGCCCGCGCGGGATCGATGCCGGCAAACCCCGCCGCCGACACGCCGACGACGGTCATCGGGTAGTTGTTGATGAGGATCCGCTTGCCGATGACGGAGGGGTCCTGCGCGAAGCGGGTGGTCCAGTAGTCGTAGCCGAGGACCACGACCGGATGGCCCTGGTAGATGCGATCGTCTTCCTCGGAGTTGAACACGCGCCCGAGTGCGGGTCCCACGCCCAGCATGGTGAAGTAGTTGCCGGAGACGAGCTCGGCGTCCACGCGTTCGGTCTGGTTGTCGATACCCACCGACAGCGCCACCAGCCGGCGCGCCAGCACCTCGGACAGCGGCTCGGCCCGCGCCTGGTACTCCTGGTAGATGGGGTACGAGTGCATGCGCGAACCCATGTTGCTGCCCGAGTGCGGACCCTGCTGGTAAAGCATGACCAGCTCGTGCGGGTTTTTCACGGGCAGCCGGCGCAGCAGCAACTGGTCGATGAGCGTGAAGATGGCGGTGTTGGCGCCAATGCCGAGCGCCAGCGAGCAGACGGCCACGAGCGCAAACAGCGGACTGCGGCGCAGGCCGCGGACCGCCAGCCGGAGGTCCTGAATCACCATCGTCATAGTGGCCTTGGACGAAGGGGCGAGGCCGGAGGTTGCCTGGCAGGACCCTGTCGATACGCTCCCACTCGTGCGGCATGCCTCGATTGTTGAGCGCCTGGCCTGCAGGACCGGGCCGGAAGTGGCCGTTGAGCGCTGATGCTGGTTCGTCGGTCACAATGAGCGTTGCCGTGTCCGTCCGTTCCCGTTTCGTGGCCGCCTGGCCGCTGCTGATTGTCGTGGTTGCGCTGGCCGCCTACAGCCTGCGTGTGCGGCATGAAATGGTCGACTTCGCCGTGTACCGCACGTCCGCTGCGCGCGTGCTCGACGCCGCGCCGCTTTACCGCGCGGACGATGGGCATTACCAGTTCAAGTACCTGCCGGCATTTGCGTTGGCGCTGGCGCCGGTGGCGCTGGTATCGGAGCCGGTGGCGCGTGCCGGGTGGTTTGGCCTGTCGGTGGCGCTGCTCATCCTGTTCGTGCGGTTGTCCATACGCACGCTCCCGGCCCCGCGTCTGCCTGCGTACGTGCTGACCGTGTGGGTGGTAGTGCTGATGGCGAAGTTCTATGCCCACGAGCTGAATCTTGGCCAGAGCAACGTCCTGCTGGGCGCGCTGGCCATGGGCGCGCTGCTGGCGGTGCAGCGCGGGCAGGGCATGCGCGCCGGAGTGCTGGCGGGCGCGGCCGTGTTCGTGAAGCCGTACGCGCTGATTCTGATGCCGTGGCTGTACTGGTCCGCGGGACCGCGCGCAATGGCGGCAGCCGGTGGCGTGTTGGGGGTGGGGCTACTGGTACCAGCGGTGGTGTATGGCTGGCAGGGCAACCTGGATCTGCTGGCGGCGTGGTGGCGCACCGTGAGTGATTCGACGGCACCCAACCTGCTGGGCTCGGACAATGTGTCGCTGGCGGCCACGTGGGCGAAGTGGCTGGGCCCGGGTGCACTGGCCAGTGCGCTGGCGGCGGCAAGCGCGTTGGCGCTGTTGGGCGTGGTGGGCCTGATGATGGCGTGGCGCCGGCGCGTGCAGGAGCCGGCGTATCTCGAGTGCGCGGCGCTGCTGCTGCTGGTGCCGCTCGTCTCGCCGCAGGGATGGGACTACGTATTGCTGCTCGGCACGCCGGCGGTCGTCTGTCTCGTCGATCGTTTTACGGTGATGTCACTGCCGTGGCGCGTGGTGACGGCCTCCGCGCTGGGCGTGATGAGCTTCACGCTGTTCGACGTGATGGGCCGCGAGATGTACGCGCGCGCCATGTCCGTGAACGTGGTGGCGGTTGCGGCCGTTGTGCTGGTGCTGTGTCTGGCCGAGGTGCGACGGCGGGGCGTGGCGTAGCTGAAGGACGAGGAGACGGGCGCCTGTGCTCGAGCGTGCCAGGCCTCGAAACGAGGTAATGTTCTGGCGGGATTACCTCGTTTCAACCAGACGTTCCCTGTTTTCCGCGAATGGCGGCGGCTACGATCGGCCTGGCCCAACGCGGGATGCGCCGCGGCTCCAGCATCGTCACGATGCGGCCCTGTCTGGTGTGCAGCACTAGTATCGGCTCCGGTGCCCGTCCGGTGTGCGGGTCGGCTTCCTGGCTGTTGTCGAACACGCGCAGTTCGTTGCTGCCGTAGGACTGGATGTGGCCGCCGCC
>CAZZGM010000054.1:5997-12231 GCA_964653955.1 uncultured Bifidobacteriaceae bacterium
CAGGCGCGGTATCAGCCCGATCACGTTGATACGGCTCTGGTCGTAGCGTTCGCGGATCTTCGTTTCTGAAATGTCGTGTCCGCCGCGTGCGACCCGTGCCCGGACGCGGGCCATGTGCAACTCCGGGCTATTGAGGCCGACGAACCACATGCGCACGTCGATATCGGCCGTCAGTGCTTCGTCGAGCAGCATCGTCATGGTGCGCCCGCCGAGCGTCGTTTCGAACGCGAAATCCAGGCGTTCGGCGATGGCCTGCTCAAGCAGACGCCTGCCCTGGTGCCAGGCGGCACCGTTGGCCTCCGCCAGCGTGGCGCCGGGGTTGGCCGCCAGGATGCGCGTGGTGGCTTCGTCCGGGTTGAAGTAGTCAGCGCCGGACCGGCGGATGGTGGCACCACCGACGCTGCTCTTGCCCGCGCCGTTGGTTCCGGCCAGTACGTAGATACACGGTCGCCGCTCTCTACTTGCCACGTTTCCGCACCGCAGCAACCGCGGCCTTACCGGCATCCTTCCCGGATGTCGAGAATGCCATCTTCAGTCCGCGGCGTGTGCCCGGAGTCTGCATACGGTCGAGCAACGCATCGAACTCGCGATCGAGTGTATCGAGAACGGTTTCCGACGCACCCGCAAGCGCGTTGAACTGCTCCACGGAGATGAGGACCGCGCGGGGAGCGTTGTGTCTGGTAATCACGACAGCACCTTCGTGAAGAGCGGTCTCGAGCACACGGCCGAACTCGCTCTTCGCAACACTGGCGGTTACCGATACGGGAGTCACGACGTCGCCACGTCTGTTACGGACGGTTGCGAGGCGCGTAGCGGAAGCGCGACCCGGCCGCTTCCGGATGGACTTGGTTACGGCTGACGCAGGCATGTGGCCAGTGTGCCTGATATGGACAAAACAGTCAAAATTGGAACGTGTTGCCTGCGTCGAACCTGGACAGGGAGTGCGTCAGCCCGGACAATTTCTGTAAACACAGCCGGCGATGGCCTCGACAGAACGTCGATGGATCGTCGCGGCGTGGATCGCGTTGTGCAGCGATCCCGTGTGCGACCTGATCGCTTCATGCCGATCGCCGCGCGCTGCCTCGACACTCTCCGCAGGATGCCCGCGGTCATACCTCTGGAGGCACCAATGTGTAGTCGACATCTGCTCACGTTTGCCATCACGCTTGCTCTTCTGTCCGCGCCGGCTGTGCCTGCGCTGGCGCAGACGCCGGCCCGCGTCGACATTGGCGGTCAGGTGACCGTGCTTCGGTTGAGCGAGTTCGACACCACGGCCGTGGGCGGCGGCGTTCAGGCGTCGTGGCCGCTGACGCCGTGGCTGGCCGTTGACGGCATGGTCAGCCTTTTCCCCGGCCGCGATGAGGATGGGATCGGGGTGGTGGGTGAGCAGCGCAAGGTGCTCGGGCTGGTGGGGCTTCGCGTCGGCCGAACCATGGGGAAGGTCGAGCTCTACGCGCGTGCCCGTCCCGGCATGCTCAACTTTGCCGGGCAGGATGCCGTGCCCTGCATCCTCATCGATCCCGCGCCGCTGTCCTGCCGCATCGGCACCGGCTACACGGCGTTCGCCGCTGAGCTGGGCGTGGGCGCACGCGTCCACCTGGACGAGAATCACCGCTGGCGGGTGAATCTCGACGTCGGCAACATGATGGTGCGTTATGCGCCGGACGGTGAGTTCCGGCGCGACACGGACATCAGCGACGTTCGCGAATCGCTGGTCACGAACGACGTGGTCTTCAGCGCAGGACTCAGCTGGCGTTTCTGAGCGGACGACCGCTCGCAGGGGAATCGATGGCAAAACCGCGCCGCCGAAAGCTGGCGCCGCTGAGATAAGGCCCCTTGCGAGCCCGTCGCGCTACGGCGTGACCGTAAACCGGCCGGCCGGCGTGGTGCCCAGCACCTCGTCGCCCTTGAGCGCGGTGACCGTCCACACGTAGCCCTCGGGTTCCATGGCCACCGTGTTGGGCAGGTGGGCTTCCGTTTCCGTCAGCACCGGGCTTTCCCAGATGAGCCGGCCGTCGGTGGTGGCGTTCAGCCGCAACTGGTAGCCGGTGGCGCCATCGACTCCCGACCACCGGAAGAAGCTGATGTGGCCGGATGAGGAGCCTTCGGCTGGCTCGATGAGCGCCGGCACCGGGCTGACGACTTCGGAGGTCGCGGGCGGAGCAACGGTGGGGGCGGAAGCCGGGGTCGGCTCGGAACCGCCGCAGGCCACGGTGAACACCAGGGCGGACGCGGCCAGGACCGCACCGGCAAACGGAGCACGTGCACGCAAATTCATTCCGGAAGTGTAGCGCAGGGCGCTCGAAGAAACGGCCGGGCTGGCGACCCGAAAAGGTCATGAAGGTCATGACCTGCCCCCGGCTTTCACGGTATTATTCGCCCGTTACAGACATGACACTCAGGCGTTTGCTGTTGTCCGGCGCCTTGATTCTCGGCTCGGGCCTGTTGGCCACGGCGTCCCGTGGCGACGTCCGGGACGGCTCGACCCCTGTACTCATCGCCTCTCATTCACCTTCGGCCATCACACCACTCGCCCCACTGGCGAGTCAGGTGGCCGCGGCGGCGCCGCAGGACGCTGGTTCTCCGCAGGACGTGCTGGCGCGCAGTTGCGTCAACTGCCACAGCAACCGCGCCAAGGCCGGCAACCTGACCCTCGAAGGGTTCGTGGTGGCCAACGCCACGGCCAATCGTGACATTGCCGAAAAGATGATCAGGAAGCTGCGGGCCGGCCAGATGCCTCCGCCCGGTGCCCGTCGTCCCGAGGCGCCGCTGCTGGCCGGGTTGACGCACGCGCTCGAGCAGCAGATGGACGCGGCCGGGCCACCGCCGCCGGGCCGGCGCACGTTCCAGCGCCTCAATCGCGCCGAGTACGCGCGATCGGTTCGTGACCTGCTGCACCTGGATATCGACGCCGGTGATTACCTGCCGCTCGATCCGCTCAGCGCCAACTTCGACAACATTGCCGACGCGCAACTGCTGTCGCCGACATTGATGCAGTCGTACCTGACGGCGGCCGCGGAAATCAGCCGGCTGGCCGTTGGCGATCCACGCGCCACCGCTCGCGAGGTCACCTTCGCGGTGCCCCGCTGGGTGTCGCAGCGCGAACAGATCGAGGGCACGCCGTTCGGCACACGCGGCGGGCTGGCCGTGGAGCATACGTTCCCGGCCGACGGCGAATATCGCTTCCGCGTGTCGTTCTATTACGAAACGACCGGCGCCCTGTACGGCAACGGCCGCGCCGCCCTGCACACCGCCGAAGCGCCCGAGCAGGTGGAAATTTCGGTGGACGGCGTTCGCGTGGCGTTGCTGGACATCGATCGCTGGATGAGCTCGTCCGACCCGGATGGGCTCAACCTCTATACCGAACCCGTGTCGATTACGGCCGGCCCGCACCGCGTGGCGGCCGCCTTCATCAAACGTTTCGAAGGTCCGGTGCAGGACCTCATGACGCCGCTCGACTGGTCCATTGCCAGCACCAGCATTGCGGACGCCTACGGTTTCACCACGTTGCCGCACCTGCGCGACATGGCCATTACCGGGCCGTTCAGCATCGATGGCGTGTCCGAAACGCCCAGCCGCGCCGCCATCTTCACCTGCCGTGCCGACACCGGGCCGCAGCAGGCCGCCTGCGCGCGCGACATCATCGAACGCCTGGCAACGAAGGCCTACCGCCGGCCGGTCACCGAACACGACCAGGGCGCGCTGATGGCGCTTTATCAGAAGGGGGCGGCGGAAGGCGGCTTCGAAGACGGCGTGCGCCTGGCCATCGAAGGCATCCTGGCCAGCCCGCGGTTCGTGTTCCGCTTCGAAGAACGTCCGGCCAACGCCCGTGGCGCGGCGGCCTACGCACTCGACGACTTCGATCTGGCCTCGCGCCTCTCCTTCTTCCTCTGGGCCAGCGCGCCAGACGATCAGTTGCTGTCACTGGCGGCCGAACGCCGCCTGGCACAGCCGGATGTGCTGGAGCAGCAGGTGAAGCGGATGCTGGCCGATCCGCGGGCCGAGGTGCTGGCCACGCGGTTTGCCGCGCAGTGGCTGCGCCTGCAGGACCTCGACAAGCTCAATCCGGACGTGCGTTTCTATCCGGACTTCGACGAGCAGTTGAAGCTGGCGATGCTGCGCGAGACGGAGCTGTTTTTCCAGGATCTCGTCCGGCAGGACCGCTCGGTGCTCGACCTGTTCTCGGCGGACTACACGTTCGTCAACGACCGGCTGGCCCGTCACTACCGCATTCCGGGCGTGGTGGGCAGCCAGTTCCGGAAGGTGTCGTATCCGGACGACAGGCGCCGCGGCATCCTGGGCCATGGCAGCGTGCTCACGCTGACGTCGCACGCGGACCGCACGTCGCCGGTGCTGCGCGGCAAGTGGGTGATGGAAGTGTTGCTGGGCACGCCGCCGCCACCTCCCCCACCGGACGTACCGGACCTCGAAGCGACCGCCGATGCCGAGGACGGCCGGCTGCGCACGGTACGCGCGCGGCTGGAGGAACACCGGCAGAACCCGGCCTGCAACTCGTGCCACCGGATGATCGATCCCATCGGGCTGGCGCTCGACAACTTTGACGTCACCGGCGCATGGCGCATCCGCGACAACGGCGCGCCCGTGGACGCGTCCAGCACGTTCTACGACGGTGCGCCGCTCACAGGACCAGCCGATTTGCGGCAGGCGCTGCTGACACGAACCGACGTGCTGGAGCAGACGTTTGCCGAAAACCTGATGACTTATGCGCTGGGCCGCCGGCTCGACGCGGCCGATATGCCGGCTGTGCGCGCGCTCGTGCGCGAGGCCACGGCTGCCGGCCACCGCTTCTCGGCTTTCGTGCTGGCCGTCGTCCGGACGCCGGCGTTTACGCAGAAGAGCGGGGAAGAGACAGTCGCAGAACCACAGGTGGCGCCTGGACGGTTCTGAGGTTCGGATAGCCAAGGAGTGGATTCATCATGGGCGTGATTGCGGGCAAGCACATTCCACGGCGGACGATGCTGCGCGGGTTGGGGGCGACGGTGGCGTTGCCGTTCCTGGATGCCATGGTGCCGGCGCGCGTGCGCTGGGACGCCACCGCGCATGCCGCGGGTCTCGACCGGACGCGGCTGGTGTGCATCGAGATGGTGCACGGCTCGGCCGGAGCGTGCGAGTGGGGCGCGTCGCAGCACATGTGGTCGCCGGTGGAGGCGGGCAGTGCCTTCGACCTGTCGCCGAGCGCACTCAGCCCGCTCGAGCCGTTCCGCAACTACCTCACCATCGTCAGCGACACCGACGTTCGCGGCGCCGACGCCACGTCGCCACCCGAAATCGGCGGTGACCACTTCCGGTCGAGCGCGGTGTTTCTCACGCAGACGCACCCCAAGCAGACCGAAAGCTCGGACGTGCGCGCCGGCATCTCGCTGGACCAGATTTACGCGCAGCGTTACGGACAGGACACGCCCATCCCGTCCATGCAGCTGTGCATCGAGAACGTCGACCAGGCGGGTGGCTGCGCCTACGGTTACTCGTGCGTCTACACGGACATGATCAGCTGGGCGTCGCCGACCGAGCCGCTGCCGATGATTCGTGACCCGCGCATGGCCTTCGATCAGTTGTTCGGGGCGGGTGGTTCCGAGTCGGAGCGCACCGCGCGGCGGCGCGCGACGGGCAGCGTGCTGGACTTCATCAGCGGGCAGGTGGCCGACCTGACGAAGCGGCTGGACGCGAGCGACCAGCAGCGGATGGACCGCTACCTGACGGACGTGCGCGAAATCGAGCGGCGCATCCAGATGGTGGAAACGCGGAACCAGTCGGGTGAAGCGCGCGCGCTGCCGGGCGCCCCGGCCGGCGTGCCCGACTCGTTCGACGAACACGTGAAGCTGATGTTCGATCTGCAGGCGCTGGCATTCCAGGCGGACGTGACGCGCGTGTTCTCGTTCAAGATGGGTCGCGACGCCTCGAGCCGCGTCTATCCGGAAAGTGGTGTCACGCGGGGCTTCCACCCGGCATCGCACCACGGGAACAAGCCGGCCAACGTCACCGAGTTCTACCAGATCAACAAGTACCACGCGAGCCTGCTGCCCTACTTCATGGAGAAGCTGCAGTCGATGGACGAGGGCGGGCAGTCGCTGCTCGACAAGAGCCTCATCATCTATGGCTCGCCCATGGGCGACGGCAACGTGCACAACCACAAGCGGTGCCCGCTGGTGCTGCTGGGTGGCGCGCAGGGCAAGCTGAAGGGCAACATGCACCACCGCGCCGAGGCCGGCACGC
>CAZZGM010000055.1:0-2354 GCA_964653955.1 uncultured Bifidobacteriaceae bacterium
GTGGAGCGCCCTGTTCCCCTGGAACCGCCACACGGTCACCCTGCGCTTTGGCCCACCCGTCCGCATGGCCAGGGACGAGTCTTATACGGAATCCACGGAACGCCTCAGGCAGATAGTGGAGGCGCTGTGGGAAGGATGATATTTGGCGATCTCGTGATGTGGTGATGTGGAGAAGTGGCGATGTGGAGAACCGGGTTACTTACTCCACGTCCTCGTCAGCCACTCCGCGATGCCGGTAGGGATGGCGGGTGCTACTTCGGCATTGCGTAGTGAGCCGTACTCGGACACCTCGCCGGTGGTGGCCGGGACCAGCAGGTGGTTGACGCCCGGAACCTTGATTGCCTGCGCGGCCACCTTTCGCTTGCGGGCTTCCGCCATGGCCAGCAGCTTGTCGGCGTGGTGGGGCGGCACCTGGGTGTCGAGTTCACCCTGCACAATCAGCACGGGCTGCCTGATGTCCCTCATTACACGTGCCGGGTCGAAGGTGAGCATGCTCTGGAACCACGGCGTGTCGGCGGTGCGGCGCACCTCGTCAGGCACGCCTTCCCAGTCGCCCCCCCTGGCCACTGCCGCCTGAACTTTTTCCTGCAGGGCCACTTTCTCGGCGCGTTCTTCGCCGCTCACTTTCATGAGGTCGAGCGCATGGCGCTGTTGTTCGAGAATCAGCTCGGCGCCCGTGCTGCCCATGCCGGCCACCAGGACGAGAGCCTTCACGCGATTTTCGCGGCTCGCCACGAGCATGCCCACCGCGGCGCCTTCGCTGTGGCCGACGATGGCAAGGCGGTTTTTGTCGATGTTCGGCTGACGTTCCAGCCATCGAACTACCGCACGCGCGTCTTCCGCGTAGTCGCCGAGCGTGACCGACTCCGTGCGCCCACCACTCTGGCCGACGCCGCGCTTGTCGTAGCGCACTACGGTAAAGCCGGCGTCGACGAGGCCGCGGGCCAGGTGGCCGAAGACGGGGATGCCGAACACCGTTTCGTCGCGGTCCGTTGGTCCGGAGCCGCCAATGAGCACGATGGCGGGTTGCGGCCCGGTTGCGCTGGCGGGACGCGTCATCGTGCCAGCCAGGTTGAAGCCAGACGCCGGAATGGAGACACGTTCGTCGCCAGGCAGCGAGACCGCGGCCGTGCGCGTGGCCGAGGACGCGATGTCCTCGCGCGCCATCTCGATGGCCTGCCCGGGAATGCTCATGCGCAGGAGGTTCCCCTGCGCGTCGGCCCACAGCGTGACGTCGATTTCCCCGGCCGGCGGCGGGTTGACCACCTTCAGCGTGTACCGCGTTGCGGCAATGGACTCGCGTGGGGTCTCGATGCGTTCGCCGTCGGTATCGGTGACGCGGACGGGCACCTCGAGCTGCGGCACGACGTAACCGCGCAGTTCCGCGCCCGCCTCGAGGCCACGCAGCCTGAGCGCGAGCACGGCGTAGCTGCCGAGGAAGGTGTTGGGCAGGACCACGGGATCGGCCGACACCTCGTCTTCCTTCTGTGTGGGCTGACCGCCGTCGGTGGTGATTTCGTTGCTGGCCTTGCCGTCGGCAAAGGTGGTGCGGAGCTGGAAGTCCTGCCCGCGCGCGACGGTTTCGACGACGAGGGACTGAGGCGCCCAGTCGGCGGTGTAGCGGATGTCGGCGCGGCGGGTGGTGACGTCGATGGGGGCGCCAAGCTGGCTGGTGCCCTGGACGGTCCAGCCGTTGTCGTCGCGGGTGATGGTCACTTCTTCGCGGCCGACGGGGCGCTGCTGGAGGAAGACGAGGAACGACGAGCGGGCCGCTGGCGTCGTGCCGGCGGGCTGGTCCTGCGCTGAGACGGTGGCCGGCAGCAGGGTCATCAGGACGATCAGTAGTCTCAGCACGTCATCTCCCACGTTCGTTCGCGATAGTTTGTCTGCACGCCGTTTCCGGCCAGCATTCTTGCCGCTCGCGCCCATGCGCGGTCGGCTCATTCGGCCCCCGAGCCTGTCACGCCTATGATCGTAGTGCAATGTCCTTTCAATCCCACTACGAAGCCCTGCGGCACGGTGTTGCCCGCGTGTCGCGGACGGACCGCGGCCTGATCCGGCTGCAGGGGGCCGATCGTGCCACCTGGTTGCAGGGGCTGGTCACCAACGACGTGCTGGCCCTGGAACCCGGCCACCGCGTGTATGCGGCCTGGCTCACACCCCAGGGCCGCATGATGACGGACCTCTGGGTGGTGGCCACGCCCGATGCGCTGCTGCTCGACGTGCCTGCCACACTGGCGGCCGACCTGACCGCCCGGCTCGACGGGCTGATCTTTGCCGAGGACGTCCAGATAGACGACGTGAGCGGCGCGATGGCCTGCACGGAGTTCGTGGGCGCTGCCGGACACGAGAGC
>CAZZGM010000055.1:2364-9321 GCA_964653955.1 uncultured Bifidobacteriaceae bacterium
CGAGAGCGTATCGCCGTCCGGTGTCATTGTGGCGGACCACACGTGGGGACGGCCGGCGCTGGTCGTGTACGGGCCGCCCGACGCCGTGCTGACAGAACAGGACGCGGCCTCGCTGCTCGACGCGGTGGATGTCCCGCTCGGCACGCTCGACGTGTTGCGCATCGAGGCTGGCGTGCCGCGCTTTTTCGTGGACATGACCACCGAGACCATCCCGCTCGAAGCCGGACTCGAACAGCGCGCCATCTCCTTCACCAAAGGCTGCTACGTCGGCCAGGAGATCATCGTCCGCGTCACCACGCGAGGCGGCGGCCGCGTCGCGAAAAAGCTGGTGGGTCTGGCGTTCGACGTGGCGGTGTTGCCGGTCGATGGCCTGGCCACCCCGGACGGAGACGCCGCGCGGGACGTGCCCGCGTCACCGGCCGGCTTCCGTATCCGTGCGGGTGAGCGGGCAATTGGAGAGGTAACGTCCATCACACGGTCGCCGGCGCTCGGGCGGCTCGTCGCCCTTGGCTACGTCCATCGGGACTTCATCGAACCCGGCACGTCGGTCACCGTGGACCTGCCGGGAGGCGAGGTGTCCGCCGAGGTCCACGCGCTGCCTTTCGTGGCGAACTGACGCATGTCCCACACCCCGGTCGACGTCGTTGCCGCCGTCATCGAGCGCGACGGCATGTTCCTGCTGACGCTGCGCGTGGCCGGCACGCATCTCGAAGGCCACTGGGAGTTTCCCGGCGGCAAGGTGCATGCCGGTGAGACACAGCAGGATGCTCTCGTGCGCGAACTGGCCGAAGAACTGGACATCCGCGCCATCGTCGGCGAGTGCGTGCACCGCGTGACGCACGCCTATCCGGAGAAGACGGTGGCGCTGCATTTCTACCGCTGCACGTTCGAAGGCACACCCACGCCCATGCAGGGACAGGGCATGCGTTGGGTGCCGCGGCACGAGTTGGCACGGCTGCCGTTCCCGGAGGCCGACCGGGCACTGATCCGGCTGCTGGCCGACGCGCCGCGTTGCGACTGACAGCCTGTGGCTCGCGCGTTCAGATCGCCAGATCGCGTGATCGCAGATCGACGATCTCCACATCAACACATCACGAGAGCGCCAGCTCTTTGACGGGCCGCAACGACCGGCCGGCCTCGAGGCCGCCGAGACGCCACCGGGGCCTGACAACGCCCACTGCGTGACGCACGCTGCTCATCGCGATAGACTCTCCGTGCAATTGTGATGACTTGGCTACGAACCAGGCTGGCCCGGGCCGCCGCCGCAGCGCTGGCAGGGGCCCCACCCCCGGATGGGCAGTTTCTCGATTCATACACCCAGGCGGCGCCAGACCCGCAGAACGCGCTCGACCTGTTCAAGGGTGAGTGGGCATCGCGGCTGCCGGCACCGTTCGATGGACTCCGTGCCGGCGGCGCGCTGCTGTTCGATGATGCCCGCCTGAAGTGGGCCATTCAACGCCTGGGCGGCGTTGCCAACGCGCGCGTGCTTGAGCTTGGACCGCTGGAGGGCGGGCACTCCTACATCCTGGAGCGCGCCGGCGCCAGGCAGGTGGTGGCCATCGAGGCCAACTCACGCGCGTACCTGAAGTGCCTCGTCGTCAAGGAACTCCTGGGTATGCCGTCCGTGAGTTTCCTCCACGGCGACTTCGTCACCTACCTTCAGCAGGACCCGGCGGAACGTTTCGATGTCGTGATTGCCTCGGGCGTCCTGTACCACATGACCAATCCGGCCGAGCTCATCGCACGCATGGCCGCCATCAGCGATGCCGTGTATCTCTGGACGCACTACTACGACGAAGCCCTGCTGTCGGCCAACGCCGCGCTTTCGCATCGTGTGGTGGCTCCCGTGGCGTCCGAATACGGCGGATACAAGCACGACCTGCACCGCCACGATTATCTGGCGGCACTCTCGTATCGCGGTTTCTGCGGCGGCAGTCGTCCCTATGCCAACTGGATGACTCGCCAGGGCATCCTCGACGCACTGCGGCATTTCGGACTCACGCACATCGACATCGAATACGAACAGCCCCAGCACGCGCACGGGCCGTCGTTTTCAGTCGTGGCTCGGCGCGACCGGCGCTGACGATTCTTCCGTCAGCCTCACGTCCTGCAGGCGCGAGATCTGCACTCGGAATTCCGACCAGGCGTCAGCTTCACCCGGCCCGGTACCGAGCGCCAGCCTCTGGTTCCACCCGCGGCTTTCTCCTCGCAGCCAGGCGACGAAGTCATCCGTGCCGGCTACTCTCGGCTGAATCAGGAAGCCGCTGTCTGCAATGGGCGGAATGACGCGGGAATCGAAGGTGGTGAGACCTTCGTCGACGACCGACATGTGCAGCAGTGGCTGGCGGTAAAGAAGGGTGCGCAGCCTCGCCCTGAAGGATGGCCGCGCCTCGATCCTGATGACGTGTGCGAATGACTCGTGAGCGGGCAGCTCGATCCACTCGCCCGGGGTCACGGTCACGTCGAGGATGACTTCCGCCGATGCCGGGGATGGCTGCACGCTGCGGCGCGAGAGCAGCCAGAGGCCGTCCTCTTCGAACAGCGGTTCGTATCGCCGCGGCAGGTCGATGATGACCGCCGCGTCTTCCTGCGTCGGGTAACGGCTGTCGACGACGTGCAGTGCGGCCAGCAGGTACGGCGGCGCCTGATTGCCCGCGAGGAACGCACGATTGGCTTCAATCAGCGTGCCCGTGTACGCGGCGTAACTTTGTGGCACCGGCCGCGGGTGATGCGTCAGGCCGTTGAGGTACAGCCGCCCCTGTGTGTAGCCGACCAGATCGATTGGCTGTGAACCAACCACTTCGGTCGTGTGGGGAAGGCGCGCGCTGTCTTCGGCGCTGCCGGTACCACGATGATGCGCCTCGACGACGCTGCTGATGTTGCCGATCTGGCGAGCGGCGGCCGTGACGCGATGTGCGGCAAACGTTGCGTTCTGCTGGAGAGTACCCGGGAACGACACCTCGAGGGCGATGACGCTGGTCGACACCGCCACCAGGCTTCCGATTTCGGCCCAGCGCCGCGCGCCGGCCATGGCCGGCATCAGCGTGGCCATCAGGAGCGACGCCAGGAAAAAGATATGCGCGTGCACGCCGCCGCGTGTGTAGCCGTGCTTCCACGACACCAGCACCACGAGCACCAGCAGTGCGATGACGGGCAGGCGCTTCCAGTCCGAACGCGCATCGTTCAGCGCGGGGATCAGCCAGAACGTGTGAGCCAGCATGACGCCCAGGCCCGCCAGAAATATCGGCTGGGGTTCTTCGAGCGTCATGGCTGACGTGTAGCCCGCAGAAATCTCCGACGCCAGCTTCAAGTAGGTCGGCAGGTTCCACGGCGACTGCCCGGCCAGCATCCACCAGGTGAGAATCGAGAGCGGAATGCCCGCGGCAATGACCGCGGCGCGTACGAGACGACGATCGGCCAGGGCCGCGGCGGCCATCAGCACCATGCCGGCAATGGCTACCGTCATCAGCGTGAGCTTGATGAGCGAAGCGGCTCCGATGAGTGCAATGGCCAGCGCGGTTCGGATCGGCCGGCCGGGAGGCAGGAGCCACGCGGCCAGCAGGCCGGCCACGGCAACCAGTGCCAGCACGTCGAACCAGCCAATGCCCATGACGACGAGGGTGGCCAGCCAGATCAGACGCCGCACCACCGGAAGCGGCCAGGCGAGTGCCACCAGGACGGCGGCGATGATCAGGCGGCCAATCATCTCGAACCAGAGTTTCGCGCCGAGCGCGTCGGGCAGGATGAACTGACTGAACAGGAATCCCAGCGGCCCCCACGTGAAGACGATGTCGGGACCGAACTGCCGGCCGTGGAGCCAGGCGTCCACCAGAATCAGCTGCCACGACGGGTCGAGATCGGGGCGCGGCGGAAGCGGCCAGAGAATGGTTGCCAGCCAGACGACGAGGACGGAGACAACGGCAAAGGCGGCCGCCGCCACGGTGGGAATCGACGGGCGAAATCCCTCGCTGTTTTTCGTCACGTCATGGGGACTGCTGTCACGCGTGAACAAGCACCCCAGTCTACCCTGCTGGTTGCCTACTCGTTGCGCAGCGCCTGCATCACGTCGACGCGCGCGGCTCGTGCCGCGGGTATCAGGGACGCCACGACAGCCGCGGCAACGAGCACGAATGCGGCAATCGTCAGCGGCAGCACGTCCGGCCACGTCAGGGCCGGCACGAGGTTTCCGGCCAGCCACGCCAGCAGCGCGCCTCCAGTGACACCGGCGGCAATGCCAATGGCGGCAATGACGCTGCCTTCGCGCAGCACGCCCTGCAGCAGATGGCGCGGCTCGGAGCCGATGGCCAGGCGCACGCCAAACTCCCGCGTGCGCGCGCTGACCGAAAAGGCGAGGACGCCGGCCACGCCAACGACGGCAATCATCAGCGCCACGCCGGCAAAACCGCCGAAGACGAGCGCGTTGAGGCGGTTGGGCGCCAGCACTTCGGCGCGGACATCGGCAAGTGTGGCCGCGCGTTCGACGGGCTGATTCGGATCCAGACTGCGGATGGCGCGCGTGACCGGCGCCACCAGCGCATACGGATCCATGGTGGTGTGCACGAACAGGCGTCCGCCGCCAAACGCCTGCTCCAGCGGGTGATACACGGTCATGGCCGGCCCCGGCACGATGTTCTCATCGTCTACGTCCGCGGCAACGCCGATGATGCGGCGTGGCGTGGTTTCGACACCGATGAAGGCCATCACCGGATCGGTCCAGAAAAGGCCGCGATTCAGTGCTTCCGCCGACGGGAACATCCGCCGCGCCACGCTTTCGCTGATGATCACCACCTTGTCGGTGTCGGAGCGGTCGCCTTCGTTGAAGTCGCGGCCGGCCACGATTGGCACGCCGAGCGTCTCGAAAAATCCGGGTGATACGGTGCGGAAGCGTGCGCGCGGGTCTTCTTCGCCGTTGGCTTTCACATAGCCTTCGGCCGAAAACTGGAAGCCCGGACCAAAGACGCCGGCATCGCGCCAGGGCACTGCCGTGCCGATGACCACGCGATCGACGCCGGGGATTTCGCCGATGCGCCGGAGCATCTCGCGGTAGTAGGTCCTGACCTCGGCCTGCGGGCGTTCGAAGTCCACCGGCACGTGCACCGCCAGCACCTGCCGCATGTTGAAGCCGGTGCGCGCGGATTGCAGGCGGACGAGCGCGCTGGTCAGCATGGCGGCTCCGGCAAGCAATACGAAGCACGCGGCAATCTGCGTCACGGCAAAGACGCGTAGCCGGCGATTCGTTCCGCGCGTCAGCCTGACGCCGCCCGCCGCCAGGCTGGCACCGTACGCCGCATCGTCCGAGGGCAGACGCGGCACGAATGCCAGGAGGACCGCGGCCAGCAGAGCGAGACCCGCGCCAACCCACAGCAGCGTGGCGTCCACCGAGAGATCGAGTGCACGGACCGAAAAGCGCGAAGCGTAACGCGCCAGCACGTTGACCATGGGACCAGCCAGCAGCACGCCGAGCAGAGCTCCGGCGCCGCACAGCAGCAGGCTTTCCGCCAGCAGTGTTCGCCGCAGCGCCGCCGTGCTTGCGCCAAGGGCGGCGCGTACGGACAACTCCGTTTCGCGGCGCACCGAGCGCGCGAGGATCAGGTTGGCGACGTTCGCGCAGGCGATGACGAACACCAGCGCCGCCGCAGCCAGCAGCACCAGCAGGACGGTGCGTGCGGACGAGGTGATTTGATCGCGCAGGCGGACCGCCTGAATTTCGAAGCGTCCTTCGGCCGGGTACGCCTCGCGATGGTCGCCCATCATGGCTGTGTGGGCCGTGCGCAGTTCCGCACGTGCGGTATCCAGCTCCACGCCTGGCGCAAGGCGTCCGAAGAGCTCCGTCATGCGGTGCACGCGGCCATCCACCATGGTGGCGTCCATGTGGTGCGGGCTGGTGACGACGTTGGCAATGATTTCGGTGTCGGCGGGATAGGGCACGGACGGCTGCAGCACGCCAATGATGGTGGCGGCGCGATCGCCGAGGCGCACCGTCTTGCCGACGAGGGCCGGATCGCTGTTGAGCGCCGTGCTCCAGAAGCGGTGTGTCAGCACCACCACGCCCGCCGCCTGCGGCCCGTCGTCCGTGGCGTCAATCAGCCGGCCCTGCACGGCGCTGAGGCCCATCACCGAAAAGTACGACCCGCCCACCACGCCCGCCCTGACCACGCGTGGTTCGCCGAGACCGACCAGCGTGAACTCGATGGTGGAGAAGTCGCCGAAGGCGGTAAACGAGCGGACGCTGCTCTCGAGGTCGCGCAGTTCCGGCACCGAGAAGGCCACGTTTTCCACGCCGATGCCGGGCGCTGACTGCCGGATGTAGACCAGGCGGTCTTCTTCGCGGTTGGCGAGCGGCCGCAGCAGCACGCCCTGCACCACGGTGAAGATGGCCGCGTTGGCGCCAATCCCGAGCGCGAGCGTGACGATCACCGTGAACACCAGCCCGCGAGCGCGGGACAGCGAGCGGGCGGCGAACTTGAGGTCGGTGAGCAAGCTCATGGGGACTCCTGGGCGCAGCGGTCAGCGGCCGTGCCCGCCCGCCGACGGATTGTAGCTCCGTGCCGGGTTCGTGGGTACGCCGTTGGTACCACGTGATCCAGCGTTCTGAAGATTGATCGTCAGAACTCCAGACTGAGATCGCGACATCAACACGTCATGAGATCATCAAATCTTCGACGGTAGCGCCCCCGCCCTCACCCCTGCAGTGGGTAGGACCGGCAGTATTTTTTCATCGGACACACCAGGCACTTCGGCTTCCGCGCTGGGCACTGCGTGGCGCCGAAGTCCATCAGCGCCTGATTGAAGTCGAACACGTGCTTGTGCGGCACCAGCACCTCGGAGATGGCCCACAGCCGCTTCTTCATGGCGTGGCTCTTGAGGTCGCCCCTGCCCACGAACACGCGATAGAGCACGCGCGCGACGTTGGTGTCCAGGATGGCCGCGCGCTGGCGGAACGCGAAGCTGCGGATG
>CAZZGM010000055.1:9331-12123 GCA_964653955.1 uncultured Bifidobacteriaceae bacterium
CCTTGAACGACAGCAGCGTCTCCGCGTCGGACGGCAACTGCCCACCGTGGTTGGCCACCGCCTCCTGCGCAATGGATTGCAGGCGGCGCGGCCGGATGTTGTAGCCCAGCGGATACCACGTTTGCACCACGTCATCGGGCGGCGCGTCGGCCAGCACCTCGAACGTCGGATATTTCGACAGCCACTCCTCGTACTTCGGCAGCACGCGGTCCACCTGCGTCTGCTGGAGCATCACCTCCGAGACGAGGATGTGATACGGGTCGTCGGTCTGCCGCCACGGCAGGTCGCGGCCGTAGACGCGATACCACGAGAGGAGATGACGACGGAATCGCTGGCGCTCGGCCGGGGGCGGCAGGGCAGGAGTGGTGGTTGGTCGTCGTGGCACGCAGGGTTGATGGCCGGCCCGGGTGATGCCGACCCCGTATAATCCTCTCACGTGAAGATCTACACGAAGACCGGCGACGCTGGCGAGACCAGCCTGTTCGATGGCACGCGCGTCAGCAAGAACCACCCGCGCGTGGACGCCTACGGCGAGGTGGACGAGCTGCAGGCGTCGCTGGGCGTGGCGCGGGCCGCCGGCCTGCCCCCGGACCTCGATGAGATGTGCGTCACCATGCAGCGCGACCTGTTTGCCGTGGGTTCTCGCCTGGCCGACCCGTCGCACAAGATTGCCGCGCGCGTGGAGAAGGCGCAGGTGGGTGACACGCACGTGGCGCGTCTCGAAGGCTGGATCGACACGCTCGACGCGGAGCTTCCGCCACTCCGGCACTTCATCCTCTCGGGAGGCACGCCCGCCGGCGCCGCGCTGCACCTGGCACGGGCGGTGTGCCGCCGCGCCGAACGTGCCGTGTTGTCCCTGGGCGCCGACGCGGTAGAGCCCCTCGTCGTGATCTACCTCAACCGTGTCTCAGACCTGCTGTTCACGATGGCGCGCGCCGCCAACCACCGCACCGGGGTCACGGAAACGGAGTGGTGAGCTCCGCCCGCATGCCGCCGCGCGGCCGGACGCGCCTGGCTCCCTGAGGCGTCAGGCTCTTCCCGACGTGACCGCATCTCAGGGTGTGAGCCTTCGTGCTTCCTACGAGGCGTGCGAACGGCTCGCCCGGTCCCACTACGAAAACTTTCCGGTCGCGTCGTGGCTGCTGCCGCGATACCTCCGCCCGCACGTGGCCGCCATCTACGCGTTTGCGCGCACCGCTGATGACATTGCCGACGAACCGGGCCGGGACGTTGCCGATCGGCTGATATGGTTGTCGCGATACCGAGAGATGGCGCTCGCGCTGCCGGACGTGCCGCCCGACGACGATCCCACCTGGTTTTTTGTGCCGGCCCTTGCGGACACCGTCCGCCGGTTCGAGCTGCCCGTGTCGCTGCTGACGGACCTCGTGAGCGCATTCGAGCAGGACGTCACCACCACGCGGTACGGCACGTGGAACGATGTGCTGGATTACTGCCGGCGTTCGGCCAACCCCGTGGGCCGTCTGGTGCTGCTTCTGAGCGGCTACACGGACGGCAGGCTGCATCATGCGTCCGACGCGGTGTGCACGGCACTGCAGCTCACGAACTTCTGGCAGGACCTCGCGGTGGACTGGTCCAGGGGCCGTCTGTATGTCCCGGCCGAAGAATACGAACGTCACGGCGCGGACCTTCGCGATCTCGACGCCGCGCAGTGGACACCAGCCTGGCGTGCCACGCTGGAGGCGTGCGGCCATCGAACCGCGACGTCGTTCGATGAAGGACGCCCCGTGTGCGACGGTGTATCGGGGCGTCTTCGCTACGAGCTGCGCGCCACGTGGCTGGGAGGCACGCGTGTGCTCGCACGGCTGGAGGCGGGTGGCTTCGACGTATTCCGCGCCCGGCCCTCGCTCGGCATCTCCGACGCGTTGGTGATAGGGTGTAGGACACTCGCCTGGCGCCCCGCGCCCTGACTTACCCCTCAGTTCACTTGTGTTGTACGTTGTGACTGTTCCTCAATCAGCGGCGACCGGCCTGAAATCGGCGTTGTTCGAGCCATACCGCGCCGTTGGCGTCGTCCACGCAAGTGGGTTCCGGGATTAGACGAACTGCCTCGTGTCGCGCGATACTTCGTTCTCGTACTCCTTCCTCGTGCTCCCCGCCGCCGAACGGCAGGCCGTCGGCATCGTGTGGGACTTCTGCCGCGCCGTGGACGATGCGGTGGATGAGGAGCCGGATGTGGCGCGTGCGGGTGAGCGCGTGGTGGAGTGGCGTGAGGAGGTCGCGCGTGTGTTCGAGGGCAAGCCGCCCGCGACCGAACAGGGCCGCCGGCTGCGTCCGTTCGTCGAACAGTTTCATCTGTCGCGTGGACCGTTCGACACGCTGGTGGACGGCGTGGAGATGGACCTGCACCGCCAGCGGTACGACACCTTCGATGAACTGGCGGAGTACTGCCGGCGCGTCGCGTCCGCCGTTGGCCTGATGTGCATCGAAATTTTCGGCTGCCGCGGACCGCAGGCACGCGAGTACGCCACGAACCTCGGACTGGCGCTGCAGCTCACCAACATCATTCGCGATGTGAAGGACGACCTGCAGCGCGGGCGCTTGTATCTGCCGGCCGAGGATCTGCGGCGTTTCGGCTGCGTGGAAGAGGATCTGAAGGCCGGTCGGCTTACCGAGCCGGTGCGGCAGTTGCTGGCGTTCGAGTGTGCCCGTGCGCGCGAGTATTACGAGCGCGCGGCTTCGTCATTCCCCGCCGGGTGTGCCCGCCGTCTCGTGGCGGCGGAAATCATGGGCGGCATCTACTTCGGCATTCTTCAGCGCATCGAACGCCGCGG